>NZ_JBVAYN010000014.1:0-76719 GCF_055420065.1 Massilimicrobiota sp. mt181 | reverse complement strand
CAAGCCTTCAAAGATAATAAAGGCAGCGGGTGTCGCCCCATTTCACTATGAATCAAGTCAGTACGAAGCCAAGCATAGTGCCATAACCAAGCAGGGATCGAGCTATTTAAGAAAGACGTTATATCAGGTCATTGTGCCAGTCATCAGGTTCAACAAGGTCTTCAGGGATTACTATGACCTTAAACGCTCACAGGGAAAAAGCCATCGCTGTGCGCAAGGACATTGCATCAGGAAGCTGCTGAGAGTCATCTATCATCTGGTAACGACAAATCAGCAGTTTGATGCATCATTACTGAGATAGAAAGAAAATGAAACCGTATTCACAAAAAGTCTATTCCATAGGCTGTTTTCGTCATGCCCAAAAACACAAATCATATTCACATTTCAAAGATCTTACATATTGATTAGCTACCATAATCAAATCATTTAACATTTTCAAACTTTTTCATCAAATGACTTGATTTTTATATAGTTAGCTCCTATAATTATTAATTTTTCACTTTGACTCTAAAATTTTTAAAACTATTTACACCATTATTTCAATTTTGTAAAATGATTTGGATTATTTTTATGTTAAAAATATGCTACAATCAATTTCTATGATTTTAAAAAAATCATAAAAGATTATTATAATTTTATTGCTTTTATAATCTTTATTGCACAGTATTTGCATTCTCTTATTGAAAAAAATATATTTGTCATATTTATCTTTATACAGAAAGATATTTAATAAAAAATAGATAATATCAAATTTTTCAATCCTAATCTCTATAAAGTAATTAATGAAAACTTATCTATAAAAAACAAAATACTTTTAATAAAGTAAATACTCCTATTTTTAAGAAATATAAGTTTACAAGATGAAAAACACAATAATATAATATTATGTTATATTAACTATTAATATTCAAATAAAAATCTATATATGGTCATAAGTAATTCGATTATTAACATTAAATTTAAATTATTCTTTTGTAGAATCTATTCTAATTGCTTCACATCAATCATACCTATTTTTTCAACAAATTCTTTAAAATACATATCTTTATATCTTAAATGTTTATATTTTATCTTTTGTACCTTCTCATTTTTCTATACTTTCATAATATATATAATTATCTACTTAATTTGCTAACAAAAAGCTTATTTATTATACATATTTAGAAATTCCTGATACAACTTCCTATATCACAACATTAATATCCACTAAAAATCTTTTCTGTACTAGTATCATAATTCAAAATAATAAAATTAACAATTAGCACCCTACTTCTAAATTGTATAATCAACATAATTATTAATTTTAATACTTATTTATTCAATTCATGCTAGTTGTTGTTTTATACTTTAATTACGAGACTTTACTATAAAAAAACATTTTTATGTTTTTTAAACATATTTTATTATTAAAATCTAGTTTATATACTATCTATTCCATTCTATATTTGCATATAGTTTAATATTCTCTTTTTTTGTTATAACTAGCTCTTTCTCAAACACGTGATGGATAATCATTGTATCCGCCGCAATAACTGCACCTTTTTCAATTTTTACACCTTTTAAAATCAAACAATTTGTAGCTATCCAAACATCATCATCGATAATAACATCACTATCCTCATTGATAATCTTACCATTATTCGAATATATACTATGAAAATCACTATCATAAATAATAACATTTCTACCAATCATTACATTGTGTCCTATCGAAATATGTTTTTTAGATATCAAAGTCGAATTTACATTCATAGTAAAATATTTTGATTCAACTATAGCATTATTTAATATTTCAATTGTACAGCCATAGGCTATAACACAAGATTCATGTGCATACCATTTAGCATTTTCTCTTAATCTTAAATATGTTTCTGCTTTTGATCCTTTTATTTTCCCATTTCCAATTTCAATACTTTCATCGTAAATATGTAATTCACTTTTTTTATTAAGTTCAATGCAGGCGTATTTATAAGGTAATATCTTTCCCCTTCCATGTCTTATAATATTTTTAGAAAAAAAATTTAAATATATATATTGAATTAAAGAAACTTTTTGTAACAAGTTTATCTTACTCATTAATTTTTTTATCATATTCCTACTCCTGTTTTTTTCTTCCTAATTAATAAATTGTTAAAATAAATTTCTACCAAAAAATGTATATTTCTTATATAATAACCAAGAACGAATTTCAAATTTACAATTTTCTCTTAATTGCATATAATATTTTTTTATTAATTTTTTATTTTTAGAATCGATAGCGTTTCCAAATTTTTGTTTACCATAAAAACACCTTATAGACTGCTGATATTTATTAAACACGTCATCATTAATACGTTTTAATGTTTCCAAAAGAATCTTTTCATATAATTCTATTTGATATATCACTTTTAAAGAATCATTTATAGAATGTGAATGACTATTTCCTCTAACATAATAATTGCATAATACTTCATCTATATAACCGCATCGATAATTATATGACATAGGTAATAAAATCTGTGCATTTTGTCCGCCTCTTCCAGTATAAATATTTCTTTTATGAATTACCTGTAATAATGCTTTAGATTCCACCATATATGCAACTGGTGTAAAAAAAACATTTCTAACATACAATAAATCTTCAAAAAAAGTATCATCTATCCTTTTATTTTCATAAATAAATAATAATTGATTATCTGTTTCATTGATAGCATTTACGTTACATACACAAAATTTATATTGTGGATGTTCTTGCAAAAACTTCACTTTTTTTTCTATACAATCCGGTGTCATGGTATCATCAGAATCAGGCCAGGTTAAATAATCACCATTAAATATCTTTAATCCTTTATTTAAAGCAGCAGCTTGCCCTGCATTTTTCTGATATATATATATAAATTTTATATTTCTATCTTCAAGTTTCTGTTGATAAGATAATGCAATTTCTTCTGTTTTATCTGTTGAGCCATCATTAACAAATATCAATTCAATATTTGGATATGTTTGATTTAATATAGATTCAAAATATCTATCAAGATAATTTTCACCATTAAAACAAGGTGTAATAATACTAACTAAAGGAGCTTTCATACTAATTTCCTTTCCTACTTAATTTACATTTTACTTTATCTATAAAATCTCTTAAATAAGGTGAAACATAAAAAGTAAACATATATCCTCTCGTCTCATTCTTTATTTCTTGATTCATAGTACCCAAAGTATAATATTTTCGATACTGTTTCACAATAGTCTTTACCATTTCAGAGTCATGTAAAATATCTTTAGCTCTCGAAAATTCCCATATTAACGCATGTAAATACTGTATTCTTGCTTTCTCTTTAAGTTCATCATAACCCAATGATTCAAAAAAGTGTATTCTTTCTTCAAAAGCACCTAAATAATCTAATTTAGCTTTATATATTTTTTTGCCTAAAATACTTTCTGGCCACTTATAATAATAATACATAATTTCATCTGTATAAACAATTCGTTGACAATTATGAATTAAGTGATGACTTATATATATATCTTCAAAAATTTTACCATCGGGGTACCTTAAAGAATCATAACATGATTTTTTTATTAATTTTGCCCATGAAGCTGCCATAATAAAAGAATAATGATTATTTTTATAAATATAATTTAATCCTTGTCTTGTCTCAAAACATTCGATAATTGAATCTTTTTTTTGAAAATTATAATTTCTACAAGATCCTTCAATATAATTACATATTGACATATCAGCTGAATAATCAATTAATAATTTATAAAGTTTTTCAATAATATAGGAACAAACATAATCATCACTATCTATCCAAAAAATATATTTACCAGTAGCTCCCTTTACCCCTATATTTCTTGTTGTGGCAATTCCTTTATTTGATTGATGGATAACTCGAATACGACTATCTTTTTGTTTGTATTTATCACAAATACTACCTGTACCATCTGTTGACCCATCATTTATAAGCAAAATTTCTAAACAAGGATAAGTTTGATTTAAGATAGAATCAATACACTCAGACAAATATTTTTCTACATTATAACAAGGAATAATAACAGTAATTAATTCATTAGTCATTTATATACAACTCCCTCGCATATTTTTTTTGAATACTCGTATATTCTTTTTTCTTTATTTGAAGTTGTTGTGTTATATCTTCTTCATGTTCCATAACCCATTGAAATTTCTTTAATAAGTCATCTTCTTGCTTTAATTCTTGCACAGGAATAATATAGTTATTTTCATCTCCAAATAAATCTCTGGCTATTCCTCTAGCTTTTACAGAATAACCAACGACTAATGTTGGTACACATGTAGAATAAGCCGCTATTGTTGAATGTGTTCTTGCTCCGACAAAAAATCTACATTGGCTTATAATATATTTTTGTTGCATACAATTATGATCATCTACAAGTATAACTCTTTTTGAATCTTTATACTTATTAAATAATAATTGCAATGGTTTTCTATCATCATTACTTTCCCATACAACATGGGGAATTAATGCAATCTTATATGAAGTATTATTTAATAAATATTGAATTAAATATTCATAATTTTTAAGAGCTTGACCTGCATAACTTTCATGCTCAATGATCATCGGACTTATGTTGATTCCTATTGTATTACGGATTTCAAAATCTTTTGATAATTCTATCTTTTCAATATCTAAATAAAATGCTGGATCAGGATATAAATAAGTATTTTTATTAATTTTCTTTAAAGCATGATAAGAAATACTTTCTCTTGCAAATATCTGATCAAAGTGAGATAAATCTCCAGCTATTTCTTTATCCTCTAAAAGACTTGGTTCTACTGATGCTCCCCATAAAACCATTTTATCGACTTTTTTTCGCATATAATTATTGATATAACGATAATTCTTAACATTAGAATAGCAATAATTATCACCACCAACAAAGAAGGCAACATCTCTGTGTTCCAAGAAATCTATCGATCTTTTATATAATAATGAATCCATCTGATAATACTTACCAGTTATTTTTTGATTAACATATGCTTTAAAAAAATCAAAAGACTTCTTATTAATATCATGAATAGCTTGTTGTATATGAACAATTTTATCTAGACCATAAAGTTGATCTTCACTCATATTATTTGATAATAATATCGGTTTTTCTTGTTGGTTTAACAATTTTAATGTAGAACGTACAATTGCTTCACATCCATGATTTTGACTTCCTCCATGTGCATATATAACAGATTTCATATTACAAGATCCTCCTTATCATTCTTTTAAAACTTATCAATAAATAACATGGCACAATCATATATCTTTGATATAACCATAAACATATTTTCATTAGTCCCTTTTCTTTTTTATCAACAACATGGACATTTTTTTTTAATATATTAAATATTTGTTTAAAATCCATATAATGCCTATATTTGTCTTGAATTAAAATAGTATATACATATCCATTAATTCTATGTAAATACAGATTCTTTTCTTTTTCTTTAAACGCATCATTGGAAACAAGAAAATTCTTAGTCTTTTCTTGTAATTTTATTTGTTTAATAAAATCAATCTGATCATCTTCCATAGATATTGCAGAATTATTTGTTTCTTGAACATAGTAATATAAACACTCACTTGTAAAAAACAAACTATCGATTTGAGAATATATTTTTAAAAAGAAATCATAATCTTCCGCCAACTTAATTTTTGTGTCAAAGCGTATATGATTATCTTCAATAATTTTTCTTCTAACAATCTTAGATGCAATAAATCCATAAATACCTGTATCTATTTGTTCTTGATAAAAAGTATGAGCTAAATCTTTTATAAATACACTACCAGATAATTGTGGTAAAAGAGTTTCTATTTTCTGATATTGTGTATTGACTTTTGTAAGACCACCTATAATCATATCTTCATCTTTAACATATAACTTTTCTAAATAAAGATAATCAACATAATCATCAGAATCAATAAAAGTGATATATTCTCCTTTTGCATTATCTAATCCTATATTTCTAGCCTTAGAAACACCACCATTAGTAACAGAAATAATAATTATTCGTGAATCATGAAATGATTCACAAATTTCTAATGAATGATCTGTCGAACCATCATTAACAATAATTAATTCAAAATCTGTAAAAGTTTGATTAAGTATTGATTGTATTGATCTTTTTATATATTTCTCTTTATTGTAAACAGGCATAATTATGGAAACTAATGGCATGACTAACATCTCCTTCTTACAAGTATAGATAATAATAGACTCATTTTATGTTTCATTAACCATATTTGAAACCTTAACTTATAGCTAACTGAAAGATCTTTAACAATATGAAGTGTTCTATTTAATTCATAGTCTGATAATAATGCAGATATTTCTTTTTTTGTTTTCTTAAACTCATTCATTAACCCAGTCTGATTTAAACAATTACATGCATAATAAATAAGATGATAATTTAATTGTTGAGAAAAGTCATAATCAACAATAGAATCAAAAAATTGATGTAAATGAATATTCATAGTTTTATAAACATTCCAAGAACCTTTTCTATAACTTGTAGTTATTGAGCCATCATTTTGATAATAATGATATAGTGCCTCATTTTTCATATAATAAAAACTTTGAGCATAATATCCAACAAAAGCGCTAAAAATATTATCCTCCGACCATCTAACTTCTTCATCAAATTCTAAATAATGAATACGAAGAAAATCCATTCGATATAAACAATGCCATACTGATAATAATGGCCCATATTCAATAGAAGATTTCATAATTAATTGATGATAAATATTGTGAATGATTTTTTCCTTAGAATAGTATCCCTCATCAATATCTAATGTTTTTATATATCGTTCTTTATCATTGACAATTCTTTGATAATCACACATAACAAAATCAACATTATATTTTTTTGCTTGAGCATACATTCTTTCATACATATCTAACTCGACATCATCATCAGAATCAACAAATCCTATATAATCACCTTGTGCTATCCTCAAACCTGCATTTCTTGCGCTACTTAATCCGCCATTTTCTTTATGAATAACTTTTATTCTTTGATCTATAGTTGCCCATTGATCACATATATGGGGACATGCATCAAGTGACCCATCGTCCACAAGAATAATTTCTATATCTCTTAATGTTTGATTAATTAAACTTTTTATACATCTATTAATATATTTTTCTACATTATAAACTGGTACAATAACACTAATTATTGGATTTTCCATAGCAAACTTAATCCTTTCTAAGAAGTATATATTCTTTCTAAATTCTCACATGTTTTCAAAATGTTAAATTCACTATTTTTTAGTTCATTATCTTTTATACTGATTTGGTAAGATTTAATATTTTTTATACATTCTATCCAATTTTCCTGAATTAATGGCAAAAATTCTATTAAATTTTTATTAATCACTACTGCTTTAGGAATTGTATCTGAAACTATACATTTCAAACCACATGCTTGTGCTTCTATTACAACTATCCCTAGCCCTTCCATTTTTGATGGAAGTAGAAATATATCAAATAGATGCATAATTTCAGGTATCTCACTTCTTCTTCCTGTAAAATATACATTTCCATTAAGATTCAATTGTAAAACTCTACTTTCTAATTTCTTCATTTCTTTACCTTCGCCTACAATAATCAGTTTATAGTTTTCATTAATTTTAACTAATTCAGAAAGAATTTCTATAAGGAATATCTGATTTTTATTTTCTGATAAACTACCAACTGTTCCTAAAACTATATCATTCGGTTTAATACCAAACTCAATTTTTAAATCATTCATTTTCTTTAAATTAATATTAATAAATTTCTCTAAGTCAATTCCATTAGTAATGATTTCATATCCCTTGTTGAATAATGAATCACCAGCAATTTTTGAACAGGCCAAACAATAGTTAGCATATTTTTTTATCAATCGTTTATTTATTTTTATCATTAATTTATAAATAAAATTTACTTCAAACATTTTTTGATTAGCATGTGAATGCACAATAATTTTTTTAATTCCAGCCTTATGTGCAGCATATGCAATAAATCCACCTTGCCAATCCATATGAGAATGAACTATATCCGGTTGATATTCCTTAAAAAAATTAATCATTTTTCTTATATAACGTATTATTCCTACATTAGATATACTTGGTAAATAATAAATTTCTCCACCCAATTGTTTAACTTCATTATCATAAAAACCAGGCTCATTGTTAAATAATAAAAAATCGAATTGAAATTTATCCTTATTTATTTTTCTAAATACATTAAGGACTAACGTCTCTGCACCACCAGTATTAAGTTGTCCCAAACAATGAATCACTTTTATCTTATTCATCGTCATCACCTATTAAATCATAAATTTTTTTAATTTCATCAGCATTACTATAATCATTTCGTTTTAGATTATCAATAATCTTTTTTTGTAATTCTTTATTATTAATAAAATTAACTATTCCTTCAGCACACCCTTTATTATCCATTGGAACTATAACCCCATCATAACCATCTTTTAATTGACTTTTAGCTGTAGGAAAATCAGTAATGATAACAGGTTTACATAGTATCTGTGCTTCTCTTACAGTAACTGCTTTACCTTCATAACGTGATGGCTGAACATAGAAATCACAAGCTTTAATATATGGATATGGATTTATTTTTTTCCCTAAAACAAACACATATTTTTCCATATGATCTTCTTTTATTTTATTTCTAATTAACTCTTCATCTCCACCAAAACCTATAAGATACCATTTAACTTTTATTCCCTTATCTAATATTTTTTTACAAATATGAGGAACATTGTCAAAATTTTTTTGATTACAAAATCTACCAATAGAACATAAAATATACTCATTATTTTGTCTTGTTATATCTTCAGGAATGAATTCACAAGATTGATCAATAATCATATCTTTTGTAATGATATTATCTATTCTTATAATCTTATTTTCTAATGAAGGTAGCTTTGATAAAAAAGCTTCTGTACATTTATCTGAAATTGATGCAATATAATCATATACTTTCCACATATTAAGTTCAGTTTCAACATCTATATCAATAGTTGAATAATCAGTATGTATCCATGCCATTTTCTTTTTAGCTCTACATTTAGTCATACATATATAATGTGGAGTTAAAAAGCTAATAGCAAAATCATATTCGACATCAGGATTTATAAAATCTAAATATTTATATGTATACTTATGACTATAAGTTAATTCAACTTGATTGTCATCTTTTAATTGTTGATCTTTTACTGTTTTTCTAGCCAACCATTTAGCTTTTAATCTACCATATAACATTTTCCATTGTTTATCTTTTAAAAGATTAATCATAGGTACAGCTAAGTATCTTGCTTGATTCATAGGTAAGATATTAACTTCTTTAGGAATATATGAATATAATTCTCCTTCTTGTCTACACAAGAATAAATCAACTTGATATTGAGAATAGTCAAAACTATTCAATAATCCTATAAGTGCTCTTTCAGCTCCACCTATCTCTAATGCATGAGAGATAATTAATATTTTCTTTCTTGAAGTTTTCAAATATTGATCCCTCCCTGTATTTTTTTTGAATGTAGCTTTTTATATAAAAAGCTAGGTATACATCCAACGATTAATGGTCTTAAAATAAAAACAGAATATTTTAAAGGTAATTTTAAAAGTTTTATCGCTTTATATTTTACATAAGCCTCATTTATTCTATATTTATATTTTCTTCTAGAATACGCACCTCGATCATCACGCATTTTATATAATGGTTCAGATAAGTTATAACCTTTAAATCCTAGAGACATCATCCTAATCCATAAATCATAATCTTCCACTCTTAAGGTTTTCTTATCTATCGAATAACCTTTTACTGCATCATATGCTCTCTTTCTCACCATACAAGGTGCATGACAAAAAGGCGTCCCTTTAATAGCATCATATTTGGTCGGAATCTTTATACTCTTTCCAATTGCAAATTCTCCTCTTTCATCAAAATAAATCATAGGTGTACTGACAATGCTATAGTCTGGATGAGAATCTAAAAACTCTACTTCTTTTTGCAATCTTGTTGGCAGTGAAATATCATCGCCATCCATTCGTGCAATATATTCACCTTGAGCGTATTTCAAACAATGATTAAGAGTATAATTCAATCCCATATTTTTCTCATTTTGAATAAGTTTTATTCTCTTATCATTTTTTGCATATTTCTCAACAATACTATAACTATTATCTGTTGAACCATCATTACAAATGATAAATTCCCAATTTTGGAAAGTTTGATTAAATATTGATTGTAACGATTCATCTAAAGTATTTTCACAATTATAAATCCCCATAATAATTGAAACTTTCATTATCAATTCCCCTTATCAAATAACTTCACTTATAAATTCTCTAATTCCTTTTCTAGAATAGTTATATTCAAAACCATTATTATCATAGAGGTAGAAGCAACTAAAACATAAAACTGTTGTTGTTAAAACAATAGTGACTGATTGTCTTGTGAACAATTGTCTAACTATCCAAGGTAATGAACAAATCATCCCAATTTCAAAATAATTCCCTGCTCTACCAAACATATTTGCTCCATCCATCATTCCCATCATCATAAACAAAAGACAAACGATATTCATTTGTATAAATAGACTATACTGTCTATCGATGCCTTGATTAATTCTTTGTTTGAATAATAAAGCCGTTATAGGAACAACAGAATAAACAGCAACCCTAAAGATATTCATTCTATTTCCATCAAAAACTTCTTCCATAGGAATATTTTTCCCAGCTTGATCTGCTACTTCTACAAATGTAGAAATCGTACTTTGAAAAGTATTCATAACAAATATAGTCATACCTAATAATATAAAAGTTCTTATACTCCAAGGTTTTGTTAATAGTAATGGTAAAAATAAAAAGAGAAATGCATAGGAATGTATTAATCCAACTAAAAAAACAATAATATAATATTTCACATATTTTTTATCTATTAATGCGGAAATAGCCAAAGTTAATAAAGACATAGCTAATGTCTGTTTTTGTGCTGCAATAGATAACATCAATGTTCCAAGAGAAACATAGAGAAACATACAAAATGCAAAATCTTGAATATCAACATGTTTTTTGATAAAACGAACATTTAAAACATTAACAATAATGGCACAAATCATAAAAAATACATTAACATTATTTGTAAATGTTTTGACTAGAGCTTGGAATCCATAAAACAATGGATTATTGAGAAGTTCTAAGTTTTCTCTATTTGATAAAAAGGCTGATATTGTTTCGGAATTCTGAAAGCCAACTGAATAATTCAAAGTATCATTATAACTTGTTCTCAATCCTGCAAAAAGAATTAAAAAAATCAATAATATAATTAAATAAATATCCCATCCTTTTTTTCCAGTATTCATAGAATATCTTTGAGACATATACGACAATCCTGTCACAATGGCTAATATAATAATCAATTGACTCATGACATCAGCTCCTTATAGGTGATTTTTACAACTTTTTTCTTATCAAATTTTTCTTCCATTAACTTCCTAGCACTCATTCCCATTTGTCTTTTCTTTTCATATGACAAGCAATAAAATTTTTCTACTTTTTCATATAAATCTTGACTATCTTTAACTTTCACAAGATAACCACTTTCTTGATCAATCACACCTTCTTGACATCCTGGTATATTTGATACAATTACTGGTCTTCCCATTGACGAAGCTTCTAAAATCGTATTTGCCATTCCTTCATGATAAGATGGCAACAACAAACAATGAGCTTCTTTTAAAAAGGGTTTCACATCTTGTTGAAAACCATGATACACTATAATTCCTTCTTTATTCATTTGTTCAACAATATCTTTATACTCATCTTCAAAGAATCCAACCAAATCAAAAACAACTTTATTTTGATATTTTTCTTTCATTTTTCTAGCTGTTTCCAAAATTTCATCAATACCTTTTTCTTTCATAATTCTTCCTATAAATATAAAATGTATAGATAAATCTTTTGGATATTCCTGATAAGTGTATTGTTCTAAATTGACACCAGCTCCATTTAAAACACATATCTTATCTTCATGAATAATCTTTCTTTTTAAAAAGACATTTGCATTTCCATGATTTTCAAAAAAAACAACTTTAGCTCTTTTTAATGCATATCGATAAAGCATAGAAACAAACCAAGCTAATTTCTTATTTTCAAAGGCTGTCCCTAACCCTTGTACATTCACACAATAGGGAATCTTCAATTTCTGACAAGCCATTCCTCCATATATATTTGGCTTTATAGAATATGTAATCACTAAATTAGGATGTTCTTTTTTTAAAATTGCATAATATGCTTTATACAACTTTAAATCCGTTATTGGGTTCATACCTCTACGATCAACATCCATAGAAATACAACGACACCCCATCTGTTTAAAATCCTCAACATGTCCAACAAAAGGCATCACAAGAACAACCTCATGTTCTTTCAGTAATCTTTGAATTAATTCTTTTCTAAATTGATAAAGCATATATGAATGATTAGTTATAATTAAAATCTTTTTCATCTAATCACCCATACTTCCTGTTCCACCTTCTACAACACCATCTTGATGTAAGACAGAAATAAAAGTTCCAAAGAAACATCTCACATCAAATAGAAAACTTAAATGTTCACAATAGTAACCATCAAGCTTTGCTTTTACAGGAATCTCAAGCTCATCTCTACCATTGATTTGAGCCCAGCCACTCATTCCTGGACGAATATCATTCGCATGATATTTATCTCTTTCCTCAATAAGATCATATTGATTCCATAAAGCTGGTCTAGGGCCAATAAAAGACATATCACCTTTAATAATATTGATCAATTGAGGTAACTCATCTAAACTTGTTTTTCTTAAAAACTTTCCTACTTTCGTAATAAATGCTTCTGGATTTTCTAAGAGATGAGTAGGCATATCTTTTGGTGTATCAATATACATTGTTCTAAACTTGAGTATTTCAAAATAAGATTTTCCTTTCCCCACTCTCTTTTGTTTAAAAAATACCGGTCCCTTAGAATCTATCTTAATAATAAGCATAATGATTAAAAAAATAGGTAATAAAACAATAAATATAATCAAACTTAATATCAAATCTATAATTCTTTTTATTCTTTTGTTATACATAAAAACTCCCCTTATAGTTCCCTATTATAATCGAATTTTATATGATTATAAAGAGTAAATTCATGAAACTCATTCCAAATATTTCATTTAGCATTTTATACCTATCTGTCTCATTATTCAATATAAATCATATATTCAATATTTTTCAATGAAATAACTTACCTTTTTCTTTTTATATCAAAAACTATATAATATATATAAGGATGTGGTCATATGAAAATTACAATTAATAAAGATATCATTGATATCCAAAAACCAACTACTCTAGAAAAAATTGCTCAAACATATTTTCCAGATCAGGACATTTATGCAGCTATTATCAATGGGAAACTCTATGAACTTCATCATGAAATTCATGACGATGTCTCAATAGAGTGGATAAAAGCCAATAGCATGATTGGCAAACAAATCTATGAACGTACATTAACTTTTCTGTTTATTGTTGCGACAAAGCAGCTGTTTCCTGATGCACGTATTCGTGTGGAATTTGCTTTTCAGGAAGGACTATACTGTACTATCCAAAAAGATGATTATCTAACACCTCAGGATACCTCTCAAATTAAACAGCGTATGGAAGAGCTGGTACAAGCCAAATGCATCATTACACGTCATCAGCTATCTAAAAGTCAAGCAATAAACTTTTTTCAACAACATCATCTTGAAGATAAAGCTGACTTATTACGTTATCGTGAAAAAGAAGAATGTAGTATTTATCAAATGGAAGGAATTTATGATTACTTCTATGG
Source organism: Massilimicrobiota sp. mt181 (assembly GCF_055420065.1). NCBI lineage: Bacteria > Bacillati > Bacillota > Erysipelotrichia > Erysipelotrichales > Erysipelotrichaceae > Massiliimicrobium > Massilimicrobiota sp. mt181. The sequence goes on along the minus strand of NZ_JBVAYN010000014.1, from coordinate 62,836 downwards.
ATTTATGCTTCCAGATACTTCCTATCTCAAACATATCTCTTTGCAGTTTTTTGCGCCCGGTATTAGATTAGGACAGGAAGATGTCATTTTTCAACATTTCAAACTCTTTCAAACTATGAAAGAATATGAAGAATGGGGTGAATTGATTGGTGTCCCTACTGTCGCAAAGCTCAATGAAAAAATTGTCAATGGTCAAATCAAAGAACTAATGTTGATGTCTGAAGCGATGATTGAAAAGAAATTAGCTGAATTAGCTAGTCAAATTGTCCAACAAAAAGACCATGTTAAAATGATTCTCGTTTCTGGTCCTAGTTCAGCCGGAAAAACAACATTTTCAAAACGTCTTGCTATTCATCTTCAAATCTTAGGTATGAAACCTATCACAATTTCTATGGATGACTTTTATCTTAATCGTATTGATACACCAAAATTACCTGATGGAAGCTACGATTTCGAAAACATCGAAGCCGTAGATTTAAAACTCTTCAATGAAACAATGTTACAGCTGATTCACCATGAATCGGTCTGTTTACCACATTATAACTTTAAAACTGGTCAAAGAAGCTATGATACACAACCAACTCTTTTAGGAGACGATCATATTTTGATTATTGAAGGCATTCATGGTTTAAATCCTCGTACATCATTCTATATTCCTAAAGAAGCTAAAATTAAAATCTATATCAATGCTTTAACACATCTCAATTATGACAATCATAATCGTATTCCTACCTCTGATTATCGTCTGATACGACGCATTGTCCGTGATTATCAATTTCGTAACTTAGATGCTAAAGAAACGATTCATCGCTGGAAAAATGTCAAAGCTGGTGAAGATCAGTATATCTATCCTTATCAGGAAGAAGCCAACTATATTTTTAATACATCCATGGTCTATGAATTATCTGTTTTAAAACCAATAGCACAAGCATTATTATCACAAATTCATCCTGATGAAAAAGAATTTACTGAAGCCAATCGTTTGAATAAGCTTCTTGATTATTTCGTCAGTGCCAAAGTCGATGTGCCACAAGTTTCCATTCTTGCTGAATTTGTTGGAAACAGTATTTTTGAATAAAAAAAGCGTCGATAAAGTTTTTAAGACTCTATCGACGTTTTTAACTATATAAACAAACTCACAAAATCAGAAAATATTTTCGCAATAAATTCTATAATGGTAATACAAAACTGACTGACACTCTTCATAAAAGTTCCAACCTGATTATCAGAGGTGTCCTGCAATGTGATTGCAGATTGAACTTCTTTTTGTGAAGAAATATCTTCTTCAAACTGATTAATCTGTCTTTCAAATAAAGTTTCAGAAACTTGATTCTGACCAAAGAAAAGACTAACAACACATATCAGAAGCAAAACAAAGCATAGATCAATCCAAAATTGCTTCATGCACTCAAATATTCATCTAATACCAAAGCTAAAATATTTAATGAGTTTTGAACTTCTTCATATGTGTTTTGATTCGCTCCCACTTCAATAAGCATCATATTATCTGTCACACCTTGATTATAATGACTCTGTTTGACATAAACGCCTCGACAAATTTTAGGAATTTTCTGATTTAACATATCTGATAACTTTTCACAGCGTTCATTCACAGCACTATAATTACGACTACCCTTCCCCACAACAAACATAAGTTTTGCATAATTTTTAGAATCAACACTGATAGTCGATAAACTCTTTTTAATGGAATCCCTATGAAAATCAATCACCAAATCATATTCCCCATGTTTTTCAACAGCCTGTGATAAATACTTTTGAGAAACAGTATAAGATTTCGCATAATCAATATGATTTTTTGTCTTATACAATTCAAAATCCGTTGTTTCATAATCCACTTCATATCCCTTATTTTCCAACAATTGCATCAAATAACGACTTCCTTCCTTGACTGATTTGGTGGCATATTCTTCACCCTGATGGGTGTTATAGATATAGATAGATTTTCCATTAGATTGCTGCTTTACACGATCAGTAGATAACGTAGAAACAACATTTTCAACACTTTCACTATAAATATTTTGAAAAGGAAGATTAAATAAAATAACAATGACCACCACAATCTTCAATATAATTTTAAAATTTTTATTCATTGAACCTTCCCCCTATAACTATACAATGAAATATATGCAAAAAAAGCCAGTTTTAGTACTAAAAAAGAAATTCACAAATGAATTTCTTAATAAGTTAAACTATTTATACTCGATGATAACAGCTTTGATAACATTTCAATATCAAAATCTATCTGCTTATCACTCATAACAAACTGACTTTCAATAGGATTTAAAACCTCATTTAATAATTGTATTCTTTTCTGTTCACTTAACTGACCTATTTCTCCTAAAATCAAGCGTCTTTGAACCTCATTTAATTTTCCTTCATAACGTTTACGTTTTCCTACCTTCAATGCCGAAGAAGGATCAAGTGACTCCTTAAAATAACCCTCCAATAAATTATAAACATCACTCACCAAACTAGAAACATGAATAACAGTTGGTACGCCAATAGCAAGAACAGGAACTCCCATTGTCAATTCACTGATACTTTTTCGATGATTGCCTATACCACTACCAGGATAAATACCGACTGTATTCATCTGAATGACACGACATATTTTTTCATAACTTTGCGCACATAATGCATCAATCGCAATAATCAAATCTGGTTGAAATTCCTGAACCAGAGCCAATAAAAGATCTGCTGTTTCCATACCTGTATGAGCCATCACTCCTGGTGCAATACACATCACATCATAATATTGATGACGATGGCGTTCTTCAATTGGATAATGATGAGTTGCACGAATTTGAAAGACGGTACGTGGTCCTATCGCATCACTTGTGAGAGTATGATTACCTAGTCCAATAATCAATATCTGAGGGTCAAGCTTTTGTGTTTTTTCTTTAATCAATGAAGAAAGTTGCTTTTGAAAATGATAAGAAATCTTCTCAAATTCCTGATAATCAGGAAAACTGATTTCGATATATCTTCCAACCTCATGGGGATAATACTCACTTGTTTGTAAAATATCAAATGTTTCAATAGCGACCAATCCATCTTCTTTTCTTTGATGCTTATAATCTTTATCTTTCGTTGCATAGCTCAGTGATTCAATAGCCAAGTCACTGCGTGTATAATATTTACTCATATTCTCACCATAATAAGTATTACCAAAAATAAAAAAATATAATCATTTATCAATAAAACATTGCATTTATCATCTATTTTTGATAGAATAACATGGCGAAAGAAAAGAAGCGAGGTGAAATACAATGGCAAACATGAAACAACAAATCAAACGTTATAAAAACGATGACAAAAAACGTTTAATCAACAATTCTTATAAAAGTGCTTTAAAAACAGCAATTAAAAAAGTAAGAGCTGAAGTTGAAGCTGGAAATAAAGAAGCTGCAGTTGCTGCATACAACGTAGCTGCATCTAAATTAGATGCTTCAGTTAGCAAAGGAATTCATCATAAAAACTATGCTAGCAGACAAAAATCTAAATTAGCAAAATTAGTAAACTCTATCGCTTAATGAGATAGGGTTTTTTATTTATCTTATATGTCAAGTTTTCTTGACATATATTTTGTATCATTCTATAATGAAAGTGTAAAGAAAACTTGACATGAGGTGATACAATGAACAAAGAAGATATTTTAAAAAGAAGTCGTCAACAACAACATCAGGAATATAACCATTTTCTAATATTCAAAACTATTCCTTTTCTTATGGGAACTTTTACCTTTTTATGCATATGTATGATGACTCTTTCATTTTTTAGTCCGTTTTCAGATGAGATCTTTTTGACCAGCTCGACATTATTATTAACTTTTTTAATTGTTTACAGCTTTGCTTACTTTTATTATATGCGTTTCTATAGATATCTCATACTCGCTCTTTTATTGCTTTGCCTTTTCTTTTACAGTATAAGTCGTTTATGGATTTTTATGTGGTAGGTGATGTTTATGAACAAAGAAAAAATTCTTTCAATATATCAAAAAGAAAAAGATGAAAGATTATTAATCAATCAAAGAAAAGCACTCACAAAAGGTTATATAGCAACAACCATCTTATCTATTTTTCTCATATTCTTTTCAATTGAGCTACAAGATACACCAACCGTATTTTATACTATTTTTATTCTTATTTTACCTATGGCTTCGATAACTTATGGCATGAAAGGATACATTGAAAAATCACGTTTTTATATAGTCTTAGCTTTATGCTGGTTTTTTATCTTTTTATTTTATGGTTATCGATATATGATGATTTTAATAGGTTAATATATGAACAATCAATTAATACTGAAAAATCATTTAAAAGAAATTAGAAATGAAAAAGGCCTCTCACAAATAGAACTGGCTAATATGGTAGGTGTATCAAGGCAAACAATTTCCTCTATTGAAAATGGACAATTTAATCCAACGGCTAAGCTAGCCTTAATTTTATGTATTGCATTAGATAAGAAATTTGAAGAGATCTTTTATTTTGATGTATCTATTTGACTTTCATAAGTCAGAGGATTATCATGGATATATGCAAAAGGAGGTATATATGGAACGTAAAAGTATTGCAATAAAAGATACATGGGATTTATCTCGTATTTATGCTAATCATCAGGAATTCTATGCTGATTTAGAAAAAGCGAAAGATTTATTATCATCTTTGCTTCAACAAAAAGATTCTTTTTTAGATAATGTTGATCAATTCTTAAAATTTCATCAAGATGAAACGATGTTATCTCGTTATATTCAAAAATTACATTGTTTTGCGCATTTACATTGTGATGTTGAACCAAATAATCAGGAATATCAGACAATGTATGCTGCAATTCTTTCATTCTATGATCAGGTGTCTGCATCATTAGATTTCTATACTGTGATGATGATTGATCATAGCGATCAAGTTTCTCAATATCTTCAAGATGAGAGATTGAAAGATTATCGTTATAGTTTACAGGAAGTTTTAAGACAAAAGAAACATGTCTTATCTCAAGAACTAGAAACACTCATTTCTAAAACATCTACAATCGCTGATGTCTCTTCACAAGTTTTTGATGCATTGAGATTAGATTATGATCCTGTGCATATCAATGGAGAAGAAAAATTCTTAAACAGTGCAACATTGACTGAATTTTTAAAGAATACAGATCCTCAAGTCAGAAAAGAAGCCTATCACAACTTTTTTAAAGAATATAAGAAATTTGAAAATGTTTATGCCGCAACATTATCAGGAGTTATGAAAAAAGATGCTTTCTATGCTGATGTCAAAAACTTTGAAGGACCATTAGAAGCTAGTCTTTTTGATGATAATGTCCCAACATCTTTATTCTTCAAAATTCTAGAAAAAGCCAATCAACAATATCGACCATTATTTCATCGTTATAATGCTTTAAAGAAAAAGATTTTAAATCTTGATACAATGTATAATTATGATTTAAATATTCCTTTAGTCAAATATCAAACCAAAAAATATACAATAGAAGAATGTTTTGATATTATTTTAGATGTTGTACAAATTTTTGGTGATGAATATGTTGATATTATCAAAAAAGCCAAAGATGAAAGATGGATTGATTATTATCCTCATGCTGGTAAACGTATTGGTGCTTATTCAAGTGGATGTTATGATACAAATCCATATATTTTAATGAACTTCATCGGTGATTATAATTCACTTTCTACAATGATTCATGAACTCGGACATAGTGCACACACATACTTATCTTGTCATTATCAATCACCAGTGAATTGTGATTATCGTATCTTTGTGGCTGAGGTCGCTTCAACAGTAAATGAAACATTACTCATTAATTACATGTTAGAACATGCTACCAGCAAAAAGGAAAAAGCCTATTTCTTATATGAGCTTTTAGAAAATTGTATTGGTCTTATTTTTAGACAACCTATGTATGCTGATTTTGAACATATTTTACACACATGGGCTCAAGAAGGAAAACCAATGTCATCACAAATGATTACAGATCTCTATTATACAAAAAATGCTGAATATTATGGTCCAGATATTACTATGGATAAATATGTTGGATATTCTTGTTATTATATTCCACATTTCTACTATAACTATTATGTTTATAAATACACTCTAGGAATGACTGTTGCATTAGCCATTGTTTCACGATTACTTAAAGGTGATGCAAAACAAAAAGAAGCTTATCTCAACTTCTTAAAATCAGGTGGCAGCAAAGATCCTGTTGACCTCTTAAAAGATGCTTTAGTCAATCCTTTAGAAGATCAATTATATGATGATGCTTTCCATTATTTTGAAACAATCTTAAATGAATTTGAAGACATCATCAAAGACATTTAAAGCACTTCAAGACGAAGTGCTTTTTGTTTCAAAGAATATTTCATGACAGGGAAACCAATAGTTGACAAGGGGTTGGTAGCTTCTTTTCTACAATTTGATATAATAAAATCAAAGGAGGACTACAATATGTCATTAGGCGAAAATATTAAAAATGAAAGACAGAAACTGAAACTATTACAAGAGTATATTGCTGAAAAACTTGGTGTAAGTAGACAGGCAGTTTCAAAATGGGAAAGAAATCAAAGTGAACCAACAACGAAGAATCTTATTGAACTAGCTGATTTATTTCAAATCAGTTTATCCGAATTAACTCATACAAAAGAAACGATTTCTAAGACTATTCCGATTACTAATCAGCATATCAAATGTAGTTATTGTGGACAAAAAGCTCAATATTTTCTAGATCAAACACAGTCAAAGGCTTATTGTTCTTTAAAATGTCAATTATCTCATGATATGGCTTTAGAAAAAATTCAAAAACAATTAAAATGGTTTTATCTTGGAATAGCTTTATCTGTTATCCTTTTATTTGTCAGCGCTTTTCCCAATTTACCATTTCAAAAAAACTATTTGACAGGAGCAGGAATGTTATGCCTAGGTATGACAATGATTTTATTTCCATTCTGTACACCAGAAACATATCAAAAACTAGGATATCTCAAAAGTAAGAAACTTGCTCGTGTTTTAGGTTATCTTATTGAAATCTATGCTCTTTTTATATTATTTTTTTGATAAATATCAAATCTTATTGATTCTATTTTTCAATTTTCAAGAAACATGAGTACTCCTCAACAATGATGATGAATATCCCTCAAATCGTAAAACAAAACTCATCTATTTTGAGATGACAGTCCTTCTGTTATCTCACTATTTTTATATAGTTTTCAAAATGTTATTGAAACAACCTCACTGTCACTTTTTCTTCTTGAAACAATGGAACTTGAGGAGGATATAATGTTCCAATGATCATAATCATCACAATCATGATAAGACATATCGTTTCTAATATAGGAAAAGATGATTTACTATAACAATAGAAATGTAAAGATATAGAATTTCCTATAAACAATGCCATCCATAACAAAACAATATCAAAAATCAAACTTTCTATACCTAGACCATAACGGACAAAATAATAGATAAACAATAAACTTAACAAACCACTGACAATTCCCCATAACATAGCTTGTCTATATTTTCTTATCTCTTTCTTTTTAATAAGATAAATGACAAGATATCCTATAAGCATAGGATAAACCAATAATTTTAAATGCTCAAAAACACTTTCATTTGTAGATGCAAAAAGAGATATGATGGGATAAGGGAAAAGATCATAAAGAAAATGTAAAGCTGTTCCCAGTAAAAATTCTAAACTGGATATAATCAATATCATACATATCACCATTTATATATATGACAATATGACGATTCTTATTCAATGACTAGGTGATTATAAATCTCTATATTGAATAGCATTTCTTTAATAGAATGATTTTTCTTTAGTATAGAATGGATTTCTTTTTTGAATGACTTCGTGTATAATGAAAACAGAAACGAGGTTATATTATGTTAAGAACACAAACAAGATCTTTCAAAATTGGAAATTTAACAATGGGTGGCAATAATCATGTCATCATTCAATCTATGTGTAATACCAAAACAAAAGATGTAAAAGCAACTGTGCAACAGATTCATGAATTGGAAAAAGCAGGTTGTGAAATGGTGAGAGTTGCTGTCTTTGATAAAGAAGATGCTTTTGCGATTGCAGATATCAAAAAGCAAATTCATATTCCTTTAATTGCTGATATTCATTTTGATTATCGCTTAGCTTTATTAGCTATTGAAAATGGTATTGATAAAATTCGTATTAATCCTGGAAACATTGGTTCTATGGATAAAGTCAAAGCTGTTGTAAAAGCATGTCAAGATAAACATATTCCCATTCGTATTGGTGTGAATGGTGGTTCATTAGAAAAAGATATCTTAGAAAAGTATGGGAAACCAACAGCCCAAGGTATGATAGAAAGCGCACAAAAACATGTTGATATTTTAGAATCTTTAGATTTTCATGATTATGCCATTTCATTAAAATCTTCTAATACATTATTAACAATTGAAGCCTATACTCTTGCCAGTCAGACTTTTGATTGCCCTTTACATATTGGTGTAACTGAAGCAGGAACAAAACTTGGTGGAACAATCAAATCAAGTTTAGGTATTGGTACATTATTATATCAGGGAATTGGGAATACAATTCGTGTCTCTTTAAGTGCTGATCCTGTTGAAGAAATCAAGGTTGCGAAAACATTATTAAAAGAATTGGAACTGATTGATGATGTCCCAACATTGGTCTCTTGTCCAACTTGTGGGCGTATTCAATATGATTTAATTCCTGTTGCTAGTGAAATCGAAGACTTCCTCAATACAATCCATGCCGATATTACAGTAGCCATTATGGGGTGTGCTGTTAATGGTCCTGGTGAAGCTAAACATGCTGACATTGGTATTGCTGGTGGTGTTAAAGAAGGTTTATTGATTAAAAAAGGTGAAGTCATTAAAAAGGTGAAACAGGAAGATATGGTTCAGGTTTTAAAAGAAGAAATATTAAAAATGGTTGAAAAGCAATGATCAAAAGTCATTGCTTTTTATAATATTATCACTTCTTTGAATGTGTAACTAATTTTTATCTTAAATCGCAAACAATATAACCTCTAATAACAAAAGTTTATATAAAAAATCTAGTATATCTATTTAGCCAATATTGCTTTCATATACAGAAATATTGATATTCTTCTAAAAAAAACATCTTATAAACAATACTATTTTTAATTAACTTATTATTTTCATCAAGATTATATTTATAAATTTTTCTCAGCAACTTATATGAAACATTTCCCACAATAGATAAATCCTTTATATGTTTTATTTATCTTTTCAAATACAAAAAATTAATATATTTCATTATATATCAATATAACCAATATCAAAGAGCAGTACTAATTTGTATTATTAATAGCACTGCTCTTTTTAAAATATATTATGTTTTATTGTAACTTCTACTCAATTAAAATGTTTATATTAAAACAACAACATATGGGTATATTACTTTGTATATATTTATTCATTTATATTATAAATTATTTTTCATTAAATCAACTACAACTGGATCTTTAGGATAAACACCTTGTGCTTTTAACTCTTGGATTTTATCTTTAAATTGTGGGAGATATTTTTCATGAGCAACTAACATTTCATCCAACATTTGTTTTGCATTATGACCACTAATGATGCATGGGTTCATCATAAAAGCTTGTAAAGCCATACCATAATTACCAGTTATTGCTGCCTCTATTGTACATTCTTCCATGGCTTTCATAAGTTGTAACCAACCTCTCTCAGCTGATTGAAATTCTCCCCAAGCTATAGGTTGAGCTCCCTGCCCAGTGATATAAGCTGATACTTCTACAATACTATCATTAGCTAAGCAACTTATTGCTCCATCATTTTGAGTAGAAACTACCATCATATGACGTTTATCATTGTATATTGCACTAACACACTCACATGCTGCATTTGAATAATTCTTTCCACCTCTTTTCTCCAGTAATTTTGGTTTTTCTTTTAAATTTGGATCTTTATATAATTCAAATAATTCATCCTCTGTTTTCTTTACCATCTCTGCTCTAGTTTCATTTCTCAAATATTCTTCATATCCATGTTGATATAAAACATCATAATTATAATAATAACGATGATAACCACAAGGTATACAGTCCATCACTTCTTGTTGCTCTCTTTCTGGTGGAATATCCAAAATATTAACTGGCACACCCATATCAACACCTTCATATGTTTTCTGGACTATTTTGTCTTTCAAATTATTTCCATATTTATCTGTAACTCTATGCCAATGAAAATGATTAAGCCCAGCAAAACGATAAATGCAATCTTCTTGAGACATTCCCAATGCTTCTGGTTCTCTTATCATTAAGTTAACTCCAACATTACAAAGACCAATACATTTCTTCCATTTCCCATGTTTAATTATAGCTTCAGTAACCATTCCAGATGGATTAGTAAAATTGATTAACCATGCATTCGGACACAGTTCTTTCATATCGTTAACAATGTCTAATATAACAGGTATAGTTCTAAAAGCTTTAAAAATACCTCCAGCACCATTTGTTTCTTGTCCTAACATTCCATAAGAAAATGGAATTCTTTCATCTTTAATACGTGCATATAATCTTCCAACTCTAAATTGCGTTGTTACAAAATCAGCATCTTTTAATGCTTCTCTTCGATCCAATGTCAAATGAACCTTTACTGGATAACCAGCAGCATCCCACATACGTTGTGCAAGATTTCCTACGATTTCCATTTTTTCTTTTCCTTCCTCAATATCCACCAACCAAATTTCTTTAATAGGAAGTTCATGATATCTTTTAATAAATCCCTCCATTAATTCAGGTGTATAACTGCTTCCTCCTCCAATTGTAACAATTTTTAACTTATCTCTCATAACTATTCTCCTTTCTTTTCTTTTTCATATAATTTATTTGAAATAAGTACAAATGGTAAATAAATCAAAAATGCAATAACAAAAACCATTAAACATATCCAAATAACATTTAAACTTTGGTAACCAACAAATGGTCGAATGAAAATTGGTAGACCAAATGGTTGATCAACTGTACTACATGCAAGTAAACCAAAGTAATGAACAGCATATCCAAACAAGCCAGTAACGATAGGCGCTAAAACAAATGGAATTAATAGAATTGGATCTAAAATAATTGGTAGACCAAACATAGCTGGTTCACTAATACTAAACAATGCAGGAATAAGGCATGCTTTAGAAATTTGTTTATGCTCATCTCTTTTCGAAAACAAAATCAAACAAACGAGTAACGAAATAACAATACCGCTTCCTCCAGCAGCTAAAAAGGTAACATTAAAAGCTTTTGTAAACCAATGTGTAGCAACCGCTCCACTATTAACCGCTTCAATGTTGGCTGCTAAACCTGCTATCATTAACCCTTCTGTCACTGAGCTCATTACCATACCACCATGTATTCCAAACCACCATAAAATTTGTGTCATAAATACAATAATAATAAGGCCAAGTGGTGTTTCAGTAATTGAATGAAATGGTGCTTGTAAAACATTATAGAACCATTCATTGATATAATAACCCGTTCCTGATTTAAACATTCCTCCTATAATAGCCATTAAAAATAATACAATTGCCGCAGGAATAATAGCATTAAATGAAGATGAAATACCTTCAGGAACCTCTTTAGGCATTTTAATTTTTATTTTTTCAAATTTCATTAAGAAACTAAATAGCTCTACAGAAATAATAGCTACAAAAATCGCTAAAAACAACCCTTGAGCATTTAAACTCGAAGCTGATAAAGTATTAGACACAATTGCTGATGCCTCATCAATTGTTGCTTGAACTTCTTGAGGGATTAACGAGATATAACAACAAAATGCAATTCCTGCTGCAGTATACGATTTCATCCCATTTTTCTTTCCTAATAATCCACCTAAAATGGCTACAATAATTAATGACATACATGATATCGTAGCAAAATTCAAAGCATTAAAGGCTGGTTGTAATAATGTTAACCATGAGAATATATCAATAGCTGCTAATCCAATCGTATCTGAACACAATAAACTAGAAAACAAACTTGCAAATGAACCAACCATAATAAATGGCATATAAAGCACAAATGTATCTCTAATAGTTGTTATATATTTATTTGTATTCATGAATTTAGCGAACGGCATTAATAATTTAGATATTTTGTCAACGAGCGCATTCATTTTCTTTCTCCTTTTCTAATAATTTTTCTGCGAATTTTACTACCGCCTCACCATTGCATCTTCCATAATCAATGGATGGAATAATTTCTACTGGCACACTATCCCCTACCATTTTTTTTACATCATCTTTTATAAAAGATACTTGTGGTCCTAATAATAAAACATCAAAATTTCCCAACTCTGATGATATGGCTGTTTGATCAACTGCCCATATCTGATAATCTTTATGTGCTGCTTGACAAGCTTCTCGCATAGATTTAACAAGTAAGCTTGTTGACATTCCTGCACAACACGCCAATAAAATTTTCATATCATATTACCTCTTTCCAATATTTGAATTTTTTTGTAAAGTTCCATAAACTCTAGACTATTTTCTTTTGCTAGCATAGCATTATTTATATGATCTTGTGCATGAATAAGAATTAAGTTTAAGCTAACTCCTTCTCCATTACATTCATTTTGAATTAATTCTGTTTGAATCTGATGAGCTATGGTCAATTCATTCATAGCTTCCTCCATATACTTTTTTGCCTGTTCAAAGTTATAATTTCTTGATTCTATATTTGCTTTCATGCACAAAGATTTTGCATTTCCTGCATGTAATATAATATTAAATGATATTTGTATATTTTGATTCATGATTTACTCCTCCAATAATTGTTCAATGAAAATAGAATATTGACGATGATTGATTATTGTTTTTATTTTTTTACGATTCATAAGTAAATCTGCTGTTTTTTCATAAAAATTTTGAATGATAGATTTATCAATTGGTTCTCTTCCTAATACAAGCATATAAATTAATTGTACTTTTTCTTCATTCCAGACAATTGGCTTATTTAAAATACCGATAGCCACAAACGTGACATCTGTGCACGGATGACAAGGATGAGGAAAAGCAACACCTTTACCAAATTCAGTAACAGATAGTTTTTCACGTTGCATGATTTCATCATATAAACACGAATCTACCTTTCTTACTTTTGATATATTGTCAATCATTTCCTTTATAACTGCTTCTTTATTTTCACTAGAAATATACGAAAAAAATAATTGTGAACTATAAAACATACATATATCTATTGATGAATAATTTAAAGTTTTCTGAATAGTTTTAATCTCTTCATCATTTAAAAACATATGAATATAAATCACTGGAACATCTAAATGTTGTAATATAGGTACTGTTGAAAAAATATAATGATATTGTTTTAAGTCTACATATTTAATTTGTGAAGAATTACATACATCCGCTTTTTCAATATAATCAGAGAACTTATTTACAAATTGATATTTTAAAAATTCTGAACTACCCAATCCTGTTGAACAAACCAAAAGAATATTTTTCTTTTTAATTTCTTTTTTTTCTAATGCCAAATTAAAATGTAATGCAATATATGCTATCTCATCATCATTGAGATGTCTCTTGAGGTGCTTAAAAATAACATGATCACTTGATAAAGCAATAATATATGCCAATTGACATTCATTTTTTATATTTTTTAACATTGGATTTTGTTGAAATAAATTATACTTTAAACGAACATTCAACGTTACAAAATGCAAACAAAGTGCTACATATAAATCAAAATTGTGACGAAAATCTATTTGATAAGTTTGATAAACATTATCCAAAATTTCTGTAACAAGATTATGTATTTCAGATGAAATAACAATATCATCTTTACTGTCAAGCATATTTTTTTCCAAAAGTCTTTTAGCTGCTAGATGTATTGTTACATAACAAATTTCTGTCTCTGTAACATCGACTGAGAACTCTTGGGAAATATCTTTCATTATTTTATCAGCATAAATATATTCAGGATATTCCTTTATTTTAGAAATCTCATTAATACTCAAGGGAGAAATATAAGTGTTTTGTTTCATACGTTGCAAAGCAACAAATAAATGGACTAATAAATTTTGAAAACAGAAATCGGATATTTGATATTTTTCGTTAATAATGCTGTTAACAATATTTCCTAATTTTTTTATTGTATCATTATGATTATCTAAAAAAGTATCATCCTTTTTTATGAGACTATTAACAAGACATAATCTGAAATTCATTTCTTCGCCTACAATTTTAATTCCATCTCTTGAAGAGCAATATTCTAATTGATAATCTGATAAAATGCCTTTTATGTCATCCAATAAGTTAATCAAAGTTGTGCGCGAAACATATATAAAGTCCGCTAAAAATTCCAAATGTGTATAATGATCATTATTAACCATTAAATACTGCAAAAGAATCTGTATTCTTTCTGATTTGCTCTCTAACGTTAATGTTCTATTTTTTGATTTATAAAGGTTTGATATAAAGAATTATCATCAATTTTTAAAAGATATCCCGAACCAATCTTAGACACAATCTGCGCACCATTGGATTCTAAGATTTGATTAATAATTTTTAGGTCATTATGGACTGTTTTTTGTGAACACCCTATCTGCTCAGATAAGCTTTTAGACGTCATATACTTATCTTGAGACAACAATTCAAGATACTTTAAATACCTTTTATTTATTTTCATAATTTCTATATCCTCCTTTACAAGCCTTATTATAAAAGAATTCAAATATCCAATAAATACCATTTAATACCATAATCATTATGGTAATTTCCAAATTGTATAATCATATTTTATAATATATTTTGACATATATATTTTCCTTATTATGTAAAATAACTATAAATTTCTATATTAAAAGTGCTAGAAAGATAACATCATTAAATCAAAAAATCATACAAATAAAGACTTCGTATACTACAAAATTTCACTTATACAATAAGCTATAAAAAAAGATTGCCTTTCGACAATCTTACTCTACTATAAATTTTGCACTATTTAAAATTAACTGACTTGCCTGAATACGATTTAAATCACGTCTTAAACCTTCCAAATCAATCTTTTCTAAAATATCCTTTTTATCCATTTGATATTGTTGTGACATCAATTCAACTTGACGATCAACTTCTTCATCAGTTGTCATTAAGTTTTCAACTTTCACAATCTCATCAATAATTGCTTCAAAAATAGCCTGTTGTTTTGCTGCTGGCATTAATTGAGCATGTAATGCTTCCATATCCATACCCATCATTTGAAGATATTGTTCTAAAGCCATACCTTGCTGTGCTAATTCATTTGTCACATATTGAACATGTTGCGCTAATGCTTTTTGAATATCTTCGTCATCAACTTCTACATCACTATTTTCAATCAAAACACCTAAAACTTTATTTTCTTTTTCAGCTCTTAATGTTTGTTCATTTTGACCTTCTAAACTTTTTCTGATTTGCTTTTTAAAATCTTCCACTGTTTCAACATCTGGTATTTGGAAAGACTTGACAAATTCTTCATTCAATTCAGATTTTACCTTTTGCGCAATATGATGAACAGTCACTTTAAAAATCACATCTGCGCCTGCTAAATCTTGAGCTCCATAGTTTTCTGGGAAAGTTAAATTTAATTCTCTTGTTTCTCCTTTTTCCATTCCTAACATTTGTTCTTCAAAACCAGGAATAAAAGAACCAGATCCAATTTCCAATTGATATCCTTCAGCTTTTCCACCATCAAAAGCCACACCATCTTTAAATCCTTCAAAATCAATTGTAGTGATATCACCATTTTCTACAAGTCCTTCTTTTTCAACAAGCTGACTTTTTTGAGATAATAAATTCTCTATTTCTCTTTCTACATCTTCGTCATGTACAGGACGTGAAGTGATTGTCACTTCAATACCTTTATAATTTCCTAATTGATTAACTTTACTCATATCTCTAATCCTTTCTTTTTGAAACGATAACATTCTAACATATTTCAGCTATTCTCATCAAGTTTATATGAATAGTTGTTCTTATTTTTATTTTCAGGCATATGTTATATAGATAAGGAGGAGATTATGTTAAATAAAAACAACGAATATATATCAACTTTACAACTCAATGATTTTCAGCTTCTTTTAGATGAATTTGGTATTGAACTTGATCAATACACTCAACAACAAATACTCAACATGATTAAAAATAATCAATATGCTTTAGCACACGAACAATATCATTTTATATTAGAAAACTATATTAAAAAATTGACAAGTGAAATCACTTGTCAAAAAATTCTTTTTTTATTAAATCATTATTTTAAACCACTATTAAATGTCTGATGAACAAACATATCTATTTCATCTTTATAAGGAGCTTTTCCATCAATATAAGGTGTTTCAAGAATTTTTGGAACATCTTTTAATTTAGGATGATGCACAATTTTATTTAAAGTTTCAAATCCAATATATCCATAACCAATATTTTCATGACGATCTTTATGTGCTCCTCTTTCATTTTTAGAATCATTCACATGAACTACCAGCAAACGATCTAAACCAATCTTTTGATCAAATTCTTCCAAAATATCATCAAAGTGAGTTAAATCATAACCTGCATCATGTAAATGACAAGTATCGAGACAAACACCTAACAATGAAGAATACTTTGTATTGTCAATTAAATAACGAAGCTGATCAAAATTTCTTCCTAGTTCACTACCTTTTCCAGCCATTGTTTCTAAAGCAATATGCACTTTCTGATCTTCTCTTAAGACTTCATTTAATCCTTTAACAATCTGTTCTAAACCTTTTTCGTCACCAGCTTTGACATGTGATCCAGGATGTAAGACTAAACGATGAACACCTATAGCTTCACAACGCTGAATTTCTTCTTTGAGGAAACGAACTGCCAAATCAAAAGTTTCAGGTTTCAATGTATTCGCTAAATTAATGATATAAGGGGCATGAATAACGACATCATCAATATCTATATGATTGGCTTCCATTAAAGCCTTGGCCTCATCAACTTTTAATTGACTTACCGGTTTTCTAGCTGTATTTTGAGGAGCTCCTGTATAAAACATAAATGTTGTCGCACCATAAGACAATGCTTCTTTAACAGAACCCAAAAGCATGTCTTTACCACTCATAGATACATGACTTCCAATTTTTAACATCATTATTGTGCCTCTCTTTCACGTTTTTCTCGTTGAGCCTGTTTTGCGCGTTCTTTCTTTTGACGTCTAATATCTTCTTTAATCATAGCACGTCTTTCTTTTTGTACCATAGCTTCAATTTGTCTTTTACGTTTCTTCTTATAACCAGGTTTGACTTTTGTTGGTTTACGTACAATGGCTGTAATTTTCTTTTCCAAATCACTTTGATGTTTAACACGTGATTTTCTCTTTTCACGTTCTTTTCCTTGAGTTAATGATTGTCCTTTTAACTCTTTAACTTCAAAATGAATACCTTTCTTTTCTAAAGCTTCTACCATCTTTTGATTATAAGTATCATACATACTATAACATTCACCTGTATATTTTCCACGGCCACAACGTCCACTACGATGAATATAAAAATCTAATTCAGTAGGAAATTCCATATTGATAATATGACTAACACCATCAATATCAATTCCTCTTGCTGCAATATCCGTCGCAACAATATATTGATATTCCATATTTTTAATACGACGCATCATCTGACGTCTTTCTCTTGGCTCTAAATTCCCATGAATTTCCCCTACTTTATATCCATCTTCTCGTAATTGATGACTCAGCTTTTCAACTTCTTCTCTTTTATTACAAAAGATAATACAGATATATGGATCAATAATTTGAATGATATGTTTCAGTACTCCATATCGATCACGATGTTTTGTAGGAATCAGATAATGAGAAATATTTCGTGATGTTGATAAATGCTGATCTATTTCAATCAGTTTAGGGTTATCCATATATTTCTTTAAGAAAGGTCTGAGCATCTGTGGGATAGTCGCTGAAAAGACAAGCATCTGTAAATTGTCTTTCATCTTTCCCAATACTGCATCTATATCTTCCAGATAACCATATTCCAATGTCATATCTGCTTCATCAATGACAAAAATATCAGCTGTTGTAATCTTTAAAGCCTGTTCATCTAAAGATAAATCTTTAATTCTTCCTGGTGTTCCAATAACCAAGTGTGGTTGAGTGCTTAATTTTGAAATTGTCTTTTGTTTATCTTTACCACCAATGATTAATGAAACTCTTAAATCCTTATTATAATTTGTAAAAACTTTTGCCTGATCATAAATTTGTTGAGCTAATTCTCTTGTAGGAGCCGTAATGACTGCCTGCACACAATCTGCTGATGTTTCTATCATATCCATAATTGGAATTAAAAAAGCATGCGTCTTTCCTGTTCCAGTCTGTGATATTCCAATAACATCGCGATGTTTATAAACAAGTGGAATGACTGATTTTTGAATTTCTGTTGGTGATTGAAAATTCAACTTTTGTAATGTTTCTTTCACAAATGGTTGAAATTGATATTGTTCAAATAATTTCATATAATCGCCTCCTTTTAGCCATATGATTATACACTAAAACTTTTAAAAAAGCAAAAAACTTTGATAAAATCTTATATTTTCTTTGATTATTTACCAAAGCAAAAAGATAAAAAGACATATTGAACAGACATCTTGATATGACAAACCATCCTAGATACAATCATAAAGTGCCTTTTATCAAGCAAAAACAAATAAGTGACAAAAAGAACGTAGAAGTTGTCAAAATGACCACATCAGTTGGTAGTATTGCTTCTACAATCTTTGTTATAATATAGGTGCCTAAGAAAGGAGACTATATATGAATATTGCTGATAGAATACAACATTTAAGAAAAGTAAAAGGGATATCACAAGAAGAACTTGCCAATCAAATTGGTGTTTCACGTCAATCAGTTTCTAAGTGGGAAAGCGAACAAACTTTACCAGACATTGAAAAGATTATTTTATTGAGTGACTTTTTTGAAGTGACAACAGACTATTTACTCAAAGGTATTGAACCCGCTCCTCATGAGTCTATATCAGTACACGAAAAACCTAATGGTGTCATTTTTACAATTGTTGCAACGACAATGAATGCCCTTGGATTGATTGTTGCTGCCATGATATGGAATGAAGAACAGACTGCCATAGCAACACTCACCGGACTCATTTTAATTATCTTTGGATGTATGATTTATGGTATTGGTATGGTCATAGCAGATCAATCTTCTCAGACAAAAGCTAAACAATTATTTTGGTCCATAAATATATGGATATTAGCATTCATTCCTTTATCTATGGCATATAATATCTTGACAGGTGGCTTAGAAACTGCTCCATACCCTCTTCTTGATGCTTCTTATGTGGGATTTATTCTTTTTTGGATTGTTTATATCATGCTTGGCAGTATTGTGAATCTTCTCATTTATAAACAAAGAACATAAAATATCTCATGACGATTTTGATGATTTCTCTTCAAAGTCGTTATTTTTCTTTATCCAAAACACAAGTATCATCTTTTTTATTTCCACATATCTTAACATAGGAGGTGTTAATCATGTATTCACAATATCCACAATATTCTCAATTTGACTTTTACCCCTATTATCCCCCAATGCCTATGTTCTATCAAAAACCATCACTTTTGCAGTCTATGAAGTATTCTTTACGCCAGATGAATCTTTCATCAACAATTCAAACAGCTCAAAAAACACTTTATACAGCCAATCAGCTAATTCCTATCATTCATCAGTTACGTCCTGTTTTGCATAATGCAAAAACTGCTTTTCGTGTTGTCAAAGCAGTTAAAAGTTTTGATTTAGATGATATTGATAAAGATATTGATCAAAATGTTCATGTTGAAGAACCCCAAACATTTGAACACATGTATCCAGAAAGAAAGCCTAGTTAGGCTTTCTTAATGTGTCCAAAATTTGGGGATCATAACCATATATTTGAAGTAACGCTATAGCATTTCCCACAGTACAGCGTCCATGATGTATTTTATAGTCACAAGAAAGCTGATTATCAACAATTGTATCACGGAAACAGTATTGATCAATCTGAGGAAATTTTTCAACCAGAGATAAATCATGTGTTGTGACGATAACCAATGATGAACTTTGAAAAAGATATGTTAAAATGGCTTGAGAAATCATCACACGTTCTTTTTCATTTGTTCCTCTTAAAATTTCATCAATAAAAATCAGACAATCTTCTTTTTTCGCATCATCAATCATTAATTTCAAAGTTTTAATTTCCTTCACATAATAACTATCTCCAGATGATAAATCATCTTTCATATGAATAGCACTATGAATGGTCAAATGATAATATTTCCACTCATCCGCAAAACATGTATGCAAAGTTTTTGCCATAATCATATTGATTCCTATCATCTTTAAAAAAGTGGATTTACCAGAGGCATTAGATCCTGTAATCATACAGGAATGTGTCGTTGAAAAACTATTTTTCACTGGATTTTGTATCAAAGGATGATAAGCTTCCACAAAAGACAGCTGTTTTTCTTGCGTTATTTCAGGCAAACAAGTTGCATAACGTTCTCTTAAGAGAAGAACACTTAAAGCCATATCTGCAGTTCCTATATACTCATAGAAGGTCAGCATATAGCTTTCCATTTCTTTTTGATGTTTTAATAAAATCAGATACTGATGTAATGACAACATAAAGAAACTTTGAATCGTTTGTGTGAGATAGAAAACATCTATTTGAGAAATCTTATATATGACACGTGCCAAAACAGTATATCTTTTGGCCTTTTTTAGCATTGGCTGTAATGTCTGAAGATCTTCTTTTGGAAAAACATGATGCTTAACCAAATGTGATAAAGCTTCAATCATAAAACAATAACTCATTGTTTCAGTAACAATTGTCTTGGTACGTTGACTCCAATAAGTATTTAAAAGAATCATTAAAGCTACATATATACAAAGCGGTAAAAAAATCAGACTTCCTAGGAAAAACCATAGCACAAGAAAGAGAATCGGACAAAAAGCCAAAAACATAATGATTCTTTTTTCCCACAACGAAAATACTTGAGAGTGCAGAAACAACCCTAAGCATGAATCATACTCATGACTTAATTGATATAAATGATAAAGTGTATCAGATAAAATTTGAGGATTCTGATATCGCTGAACCATTGTTTCCAAAAGCTGATAATCACACTTTTTTGATAACATACGCCCATACATATATTCTCTACCAATATTCGTATAGGTTAAATCACATTTCTGTAAAACTTTTAATAATTGAAAATCATCAATCTCCTGTTGAGATATTGCCTTTTCTTTTAATGTTTTAGCATATTCATAGTTCCATTCTATATCATCTTTTTCAAATTGATATGGAAACAGTCGAACTAAGCGTTGATGCATAAAGATATTCCATAATCCTTTTAAGACCATAACAGTTATAAGCATCAAGATAATAGCCATCCAAAATATCATCATAAAACCTCACCTCATCATAACTTTACATCTCTTCCCTTAGGGTAAGGCAATCCTTTTTTATTTTTAGATAGATTTTATATAAAAAACTCGAAATGTTGAAGAAAAATAAATAGCTAAAATAAGCAGCATAGCCAAAGAAGCCAAAATAGATAAAAAAGTATCTTCCCTCCATAAAAATAAAGCATATATAAAAACGGATAGACCCATTATCAATTTATCAAAGGGTAAAGTTATTTTGCCGATAATTGCACATTCTTTAACTGTTTTGTCTGTTCTAACTGTTCATTTAAATGAAGGCATTTCTGATTCTGTATAAAATTCCTTTTCACATCAATATATTGTAAGGACGTTTTAATATCAAAAATCTTTTTTTCGTATTCTTCTTTTTTCAAATCAAAAATATCATAGCGTTGATGCAAAAGTATATCTCTAATTTCAGAAATAGAAAAATCAAGTTGCCTTAAGCATTTTATTTGTAATAATCTCTCAATATCTTCTTTTTGATAAGTTCGGTATCCTCGTTGATCTTTTTGAGGATGAATAAGACTTTTTGTTCATAAACCATAATCGCTTTTCGAGATAAATGGAGTTGTTGAGAGACTTGTTGAATATGCATAATCAATCACCTATTTTCATTATATAAAGATTTCTTCACCATCGCAAGGAATTATGATACAATGTGGTCGAGGTGAAACACATGCAAGTCAAAGCTATTACACCAAGAGGATACTGCAAAGGTGTTGTCCGTGCTATTGAAATTGCCAAAAATGCACAAAATGAAAAACAACCTATTTATATTTTAGGAATGATTGTTCATAATCAATATATTGTTGATGCTTTAAAAGCAAGAGGAATTCAAACCATTGATATTCCCGGTCAGACACGATTAGAATTATTGGATCAAATCAATGAAGGAACTGTGATTATTACAGCTCATGGTGCCAGTGATCAGGTCTTTCAAAAGGCTAAAGAGAAAGGTTTAAATGTTATAGATGCTTCGTGTCTAGATGTTATTAAAACACATGATTTGATTAAAAAGAAATTAAGTGAAGGCTATGAAATTCTCTATATTGGAAAAATGGGTCATCCTGAAGCTGAAGGCGCCATATCTATTGATGAAAAGAAAGTTCATCTGATTACGAGTCAAAAAGATATTCAAGCTATGGATCCAAAGAAACATTATGTGATGACAAATCAGACAACCATGTCTTTATATGATGTTTATGATTTATGCGAATATGCAAAATCAATACTTCCACATGTTATGATTGAAAAAGAAACCTGTACTGCTACAAAAATTAGACAGGAAGCCATCAAAAACATGGAAGATGATATTGATATTGTTTTTATTGTGGGTGATCCTCATTCCAATAACACACAAAAACTGGCAGCTATTGCGAAAGAAAAAAAAGAAGTCCATATGATTGAAAGTCTTGACGATCTAGACATCCAATTATTAAAGGGAAAAAGAAAGGCTGCTGTTTCTTCAGGAGCCTCTACACCTACATATCTGACTAATCAGATTATTGACTTCTTAAAACAATTTGATGAAAATGATGAGCAGACATATCATAAACCTGTCATTGATACAAAAAAAATTCTTGATTAAAAAAGCTTCTTTTCTTATGAAGAAGCTTTTTCTATAGGTAACCATTGTACCTTATGATAATAAATAATAAACATAATGGCAGCTGTAATCCATGTAACTGGCCAACCAAAGAAGACAAATGAAACATCATTTGTAAATTGTGTAATAATCGCCAGATAAATTTGTCTTAAAATAACGAAATTGAAAACCATGATATACATAGGAACTGAAGATTTTCCAGCACCTCTTAAAACACCATTATAAATTTGGACAATCGGTAAAACAATATAAAATGTTGTAAAAGCAAATAACATTTTCCATCCTGCTTCAATAACAGCTGGATCGCTATTAAAGATACTGATAACCTGACGGCCAAAGAAGAATAAGAAGAGTGCCATCACAGCAATCACTGCAAAAGTCATCCACAAAGCTATCTTTGAGCCACGTTTCACACGATCATATTGTTTAGCACCGATATTTTGACCAACAAATGTTGTAATAGCCATATTAAAGCTCTGAAGTGGTAAGTTGACAAAACCATCAATACGTATCGTAACTGAATATCCTGCAACAACATCAGATCCAAATGCATTAACATAAGATTGGACAACAACATTAGATAAAGACACAATACTCTGTTGTAATGCGGTTGGCAACCCAATCGCAATAATCCTTTTTAAGATTGGCAGATGAAAACGAATCTTTTTAATATGTAATGCATAGACTTCCCCATTTTTGATTAATACCATACATACAAGCAGTGCACTTAATGCCTGAGAAATATCTGTCGCAATCGCTGCACCTGCCACACCCATATGGAAGACTCTGACGAAAAGTAAATCTAAAACAATATTCGTCAAACAGGCTGCAACTAAAAAATATAACGGCCTACGAGAATCACCAATCGCACGTAAAATTCCCGCCCCCATATTATAAATTAATGCAAAAGTAATACCACCAAAATAAATTCTTAAATATGTTGAAGATTCAGGAAAAACATCGGCTGGTATCCCAATCATATGCAATAGTGGATTTGTCATGAAAAGACCAACAATTGTTAAAAAGATAGCCATCACTAATGTTAAAGCGGCCGAACTATGCACAGCCTGATGAAGTTTTTTATGATCGTTAGCTCCATAATATTGGGCAATCACAACACCTGCTCCTGTTGCGAGTCCCATAAAGAAACCAATCAACATATTGATAATCGGCGATGAAGCTCCTACAGCTGCTAATGCCTGCTTAGAGACAAAGTTCCCTACAACATAAGCATCTACAGTATTATATAACTGCTGAAATAGATTTCCAATTAACAATGGAATTGAAAACCAGAATATTGATTTTGCGATACTTCCATAAATCAAATCAGTCGATTGACGACTTCGATCCATTATTTTCTCCCCCTCTCATTTCTACAACTTCTTATTGTAGTCTTGTTTTTTCTTTTTGACAATATTCTCTTTTATTATAAATGATTTTTTAATACGTATAGCTTATTTCCACGATTTGAAAATTTTCTTTACAAAAAGTTGACATAAACTTTAAACAAAAAGATACTTTTGTCATACCAATCCATATATAATAGGCACAGTACATTATAAAAAGGAGATATTTATGATATTATTTAATTTACAGCAATATTTACAATATAGTACTGAGGCTATTATTTTTCCTCAATATTTATTTATAATTATTCTAATTATAATTGGTCTTTTTCTTTATCTTTATAAAAAGAAATCATTTTTACAAAGTTTCTTGATTGGCACTTATATATCTTTTTTGATATGTACGCTATTTTTTCCTATAGCCATCAATGTTGACACTTCTTATTTTCAAGAAGATCTCTCATTTTTGGTAAGATCCACGTCACTCCTTGGTATTCTAAGTCATTTTCAACATCAATCACTTTTTTGTATTTTTCATCTTATCGCTTTTCTTCCATTAGGATATATCCTCACACAAGCCATAGGTTATCAAAGAAGTTTTTATTTAGGAGTTGCGATTATTCTTTCAGTTGAAGTCATACAGGTTCTAATCGACTTTATCACTCAATACCTTCAATTCACTTTTAGCATTGAAGAAATTATATTACATCTCCTTGGTTTCTGTATAGGTATGCTGATTTATAAACCTGTCAATACACTAAGCCTACATTTCAAAAATATGATTCAACAAAAAAGATGAGTCTAACCACAATATGGTTTTGAACTCATCTTTTTTAAATCTTTATTTCATAAACATCTTCTTGATATTCCACTAAGCAGTCATTTTCATAAACGATTTTAGCACTATGGAATTTCTGATCTTGAATCCATTCAAAGAAATGATAATCACCTTCCCACATAGGTAAAGATGAAATACGATCATTATCCACCCATTCTAAAACACCTTCATCACATTCATGAAGATCTCCACTAAATTCATGACAGGTATAAACAAACATGCCTTCATCCTGCCCGTGGTAAAGTTTTGGAAACACAACAAAACCATGAAGTCGAAGCTGTAATGGTGTCAAACCTGTTTCTTCATAAATTTCTCTTCGCATACATTCTTCAGCACTTTCACCCTCTTCGAATTTGCCACCAACACCAATCCATTTACCACCGTTAATATCATTTTCTTTTTTAATACGGTGTAGCATTAAAGTCTGATTTTCTTTTTGAATGTAGCACATTGTTGTTAAAATCATACTATCGATAGTGATAATAATCCGGAGAACTTCCTTCTATTATCTCTATATTCACTTCCTTTTCCAACAATTCTTTTAATTTTTTAACCATAATCTTTTCTGCATGATGATGAATATCAATTAATAGAATATGATGGTCAACAGCGTTTTTGGCATGACGATATTTTGTATCTCCAGTTAAATAGGCATCTGCTTTTCCATAAAACTGTGGCATGAAATCAGCACCACTTCCACCACAAATGGCCACTGTTCGAATTTCATCAACATGGCCAGCATATTGGAAATGTTGTAACTGATAAACATCCTGGACATAATCAATAAAATCGTTCATTTTCATAGGTGTATTCAATTTGGCAATACGTGTGATTCCATCTTCTCCACGTTCGATATTATGAACACCTAAAGCTTCAATGAGCCATTGATTCATCGATACATTGTCCAAGGCTGTATGCGAGCTATAAACCACAATATGATTTTCTATTGCTTTGAAAATAAATGCCCCCATAAAATCATCTTTATCAATATTATTGAATGGATCCAACAAAAATGGATGATGGGTTATCAACATTTGACAGCCTTGATCAATTGCTTCATCCAAAGTTTGAATATCAGCATTTAAGGCTATCATAACTTTTGAAACGTCTTGATGAATATCACCTATCTGTAATCCACATTTATCCCATTCTTCCTGTAAAGATAGTGGATAATGTTTTTCCATAATCTGAATGATATCTTTAGCTTTCATTGATTTCACCTTCTATCATTGATATGATATGACATACTTCCTGAAAACGTGGATGGTCTTCATCTAAGGATGTCAATATATTCTGATGGATTTGTAATTGTCTTTGCCATTTTTCATAAAACAAGGCATTCTTCTTTTGTCTTAAACAAGGTCCAAAATATAAATCTGCTTCCTGATATGTCAATGTTTGTGTTGTTTTTTGACAGACAATAATCTCATAGATGTGATGAGCATCTTTGACGATATCCTCATCAATAATTTCCAGCTGATGACGGTAAAGATATTCACGCAATATTTCTAAACCAACATTAGCCTGTAAAATAAGACGCTGATTTTGAATGTATTCTGGATATTCATCTAAAATATCCACTGTCAATTTTCCACCCATTCCACAAATACTGATCATATCCACTTTTTTATCTAAAAGAGGTTGTATGCCACTTCCTAAAAGTGGAATAACCTGTTCTTCTAAATGATAACTCTTAATCGTTTCTATAGATGCTTGTATTGGCCCCTTTGCAATATCGCAGGCATATGCTTTTTGAATAATCTGCTGATTGACTAAATAACAAGGTAAATAAGCATGATCCGTGCCAATATCCCCAAGGGTATCCCCATGTTTATATTTGATAATCAAGTCGGCAATCGCTTGTAATCTTTTTGATAGTTTCATATTAACGATCTAAGAAATCCTTTAAACGTTTAGAACGTGAAGGATGTTTTAACTTTCTTAAGGCTTTTGCTTCAATCTGACGAATACGTTCACGTGTGACATTAAACTCTTTTCCAACTTCTTCCAATGTTCTTGTACGTCCATCATCAAGACCAAAACGTAAACGTAAAACTTTTTCCTCACGATCAGTTAATTCTAATAAAACTTCATTTAATTCGTCTTTTAATAATTCATTGGCAGCATAGTCATCTGGTGACATAGCTCCTTCATCTTCAATGAAATCACCTAAATGAGAATCATCTTCTTCACCAATTGGTGTTTCTAATGAAACAGGTTCTAAAGATATTTTTTGGATTTCACGTACCTTATCAGGTGTCATACCATCCATCTTTTCAGCAATTTCTTCTGCTGATGGTTCACGACCCAATTCCTGAATCAATTGTCTTTGTACTCTTGTCAATTTATTGATTGTTTCAACCATATGTACAGGAATACGAATTGTTCTCGCTTGATCTGCAATCGCACGTGTAATCGCCTGACGAATCCACCATGTTGCATATGTTGAGAATTTAAATCCTTTTGTATAATCAAATTTTTCAACAGCCTTAATTAATCCCATATTTCCTTCCTGAATCAAATCAAGGAATAACATTCCTCTCCCTACATATCTTTTTGCAATAGAGACAACTAAACGCAAATTGGCAGCAGCCAATTTCTTCTTAGCTTCTTCATCTCCTTCAAGAATTCTTTTAGCAAGAGAGATTTCCTCATCATGACTCAGCAGTTCTACACGTCCAATTTCTTTTAAATACATTTTCACTGGATCGTTGATTTTGACATTACTTCCCAGCTGATTAGAATCATCTTCCTCGGCTGTATTATACATATTAACAGTATCACCTGTTAACATATCAAAATTTCCACCGAAATCTAAATCAGAAACATCATTATCAATATCTGAATCTAAATCATCTAAATCATTCAAATCGTCTAATGATTCTAATGCTTCCAAATCATCCAAGTCACTTGTCATTCCACTTAATAACTGATCATCATCAATATCATCTAAAGCATCCAGTCCATCTTCAATTAAAATATCCTGATCTGTGATAAATGACAATAATTCTTCAGCTGCTTCATCATCTAAATCATATTTTGTTAAAAAAGCATCTAGATCATCTTGAGATAATTTTCCACCCATGGCTTCAGCTGTTTCTTTAATCAGATTCTTTAAATCATCCAATGTAACAGGTGTTGCTTTCTTCTTTGTATCTTTTTTCATATTGTCTCTATTGACCTCCTAATTTGACAATTTCATCTAAAATCTGAGCTTTTTGCTTTGGATCTAAGATATAACGAAATTGTTCTAATAACTGTTCTTTCTTCATTCTTTTTGCATTTTTTCCAATCGTATCAATATAATCATCAATTGCTTGCTCTTCATATTTTTCAGGTAATGATGATTGAGCAATTTCTACCACAGTTTGTACCAAATCTTCTTTTTGTATACTATTAATCAAATCAGCAATTTCTAAATGATTATGATGACGATAATAGTCAATAATATAAGAAGCAATGATACGATATTGATCATTGTACATAAAACCAGCTTTGGCTTCATATTTCAATGCAACATTTTTATGATTTAACATATAAAATAATAAATCATGTTCGGCTTTTTGGTATTTATCCATCAAATGTGCTGGCTTCTTTTTAGGCCTCACAGTTTCCTGATGAAACTGTGGCTGCATTCCATGAATTTGCTGATGAATCAAATCAGTCGAGAAACCAGATTGCTTGGATAGAACCTGAATATAATAATCCTGATCGATAGAATCTTTGATTTTTGCAATTTCATAACACATCTTTTCAAGATAACTTTTGCGGTCATCATAATTATGTGCATCAATTTTCTGATATTCAAATTCCATTAAAAACTCAATAGGTTTTAATGTCTTTTTTAAAGCTTGTAGCAGCCCATCTTTTCCCTGCTGCTCATAGATTTCATCAGGATCATGATTATCCGGCAAAACAATGATAGAAACCTGAAATCCAGCTTTTTCTAGTTCTCTGGCTGCTTTCCCCATTGCCGCCTGTCCAGGGGCATCTCCATCCAGACATAAGTGAATGGAATGGGTAATACGTCTTAAAGCTTGAATATGTCCCTTAGTAAGTGACGTTCCCATAATTGCAACAGTATTTTCAATACCTGCTTTATACATGGCAATAACATCCATAAACCCTTCCAGCAAATAGACAAAACCAGCTGCTTTGACAGCTTCTTTACATTGATGGTAATGATAAAGTGTTTCACCTTTGATGAAAATATCAGATTCTGGTGAATTCATGTATTTACTATCCGTTTGCGTCGGTTTATAAATACGTCCACTAAATCCAACCACTTGGCCCTGCTGGTTATAAAGTGGGAACATAATACGATCTTGAAAGCGATCAAAATGCTGACGTGATTCAATCACCAAGCCAGATTTCACCATATCAATTTCACTAAATCCAAGTTTTGAAAAAGCTGGATATAAAGTCTGATTGAGCGGTGCATATCCAATCTGAAACTCTTTGATTAACTCATCTGAAAAATGACGTTTCATCAAATAAGTTTTGGCTTCCAGACCAAGCTTTGTATTTAAATAATAACTATATATTTTCTGTGCTTCTTCGTGCATCTGATAAAGCTCTGCATTTTTCTTAGAAACAGGTGCCGAAGCGACATCAAGATGATATTCGCTCAAATCAATATGACCAATTTCGGCAACTTTTTTCACTGCTTCTATGTATGATATCTTTAAATATTTTTGCAGGAATGTAAAAACATTTCCTCCTGTCCCACACACAAAACACATGAAAATCTGTTTATCTGGTGAAATTGACATTGATGGATGCGTATCATCATGAAAAGGACATAATGCCACATAATTTCTCCCTTTTTTTTCTAAAGGAAGATATTCGCCAATCACATCAACAATATCAACACTCTGTCTGATTTCATTAATCTTTTCTTGTGAGAGACGTGCCATATATGTCCACCTCCATTAAAAACGAATTTTCTTTGTCATATAATCTACCAATTCATCAATTGGTAAACGAATCTGTTCCATTGTATCGCGATCTCTTAAAGTGACAGATTGATCATTTTCGGTGTCGAAATCTACAGTAATACAATATGGTGTTCCAATAGCATCCTGACGACGATAACGTTTTCCAATCTGTCCAGCCACATCGTATTCAACATTGAATTCTTTCGCAAGCATCTGATAAATGTCCATTGCTTTTTCACTTTGTTTCTTTGTCAAAGGAAGAATAGCAGCCTTAACAGGTGCTAATGCTGGATGCAAATGCATCACAATACGTGTTTCTTTTTCTAATGCTTCTTCATCATAAGCATCCGCAATAACAGATAAGAATAAACGATCTGCACCTACTGATGGTTCGATAACATATGGTAAATATTTCTGATTTGTTTCAGGATCTAAATATTCCAGATTTTTCTTTGAATATTCCTGATGTCTACCTAAATCATAATCTGTACGATCTGCGATACCCCATAATTCTCCCCAACCAAATGGGTAAAGATATTCAATATCACTTGTTGCTTTTGAATAGAACGATAATTCTTCTTTTTCATGATCTCTAAATCTTAAATTTTCTTTCTTTAATCCCAAATCTAATAAGAACTGCATACATTGTTCTTTCCAGTAATGGAACCATTCTAAATCCGTATCAGGTTTTGTAAAGAACTCTAATTCCATTTGTTCAAATTCTCTTGTTCTAAAAATAAAGTTACCTGGTGTAATTTCATTTCTAAAAGATTTCCCAATCTGTCCAATTCCAAATGGTACTTTTTTACGTGAAGTTCTTTGAATATTTTTAAAATTAACAAAAATACCTTGTGCTGTCTCAGGACGTAAATAAACAACACTTTTCGCATCTTTGACAACACCCATATATGTTTTAAACATTAATTCAAATTCTCTAATATCTGTAAAATCTTCACTGCCACAATTTGGGCATTTAATATGATGTTCTCTAATAAAAGTCATCATTTTTTCTGGTTCCCATCCATCACTATGGATATCAGGATCATACTCTTCAATCAACTTATCAGCACGATGTCTTGTCTTACAATGCTTACAGTCAATTAATGGATCACTAAATCCTCCAACATGTCCACTTGCTTCCCAGACACGAGGATTCATAAAGATTGCTGAATCTAATCCTACATTATATGGTGATTCCTGAATAAAACGTTTCCACCATAATTTTTTAATATTATTTTTTAGTTCCACACCTAAAGGACCATAATCCCAGGTATTGGCTAACCCATCATAAATTTCAGAACCCTGATAAACAAATCCTGAATTTTTTGCATGAGCTATTAATTTATCCATATCTTTACTTGCCATACTTTTACCCCTTTATCTTAATTATCGCTATATAAAATAGCAAAGACCTAGCTAATGCCAAGTCTTTCAATTTATATATTTACTTCGTATTTATACCCTTATAGTAGTCATTTGTCAACCAACTATAAGTGTACCTTATAAATATGTTCTTTCATTTAACCACTTTAAAATATGATTATACACTATCTTTTTATCTTTTTCAAATAACAATGCATGTCGCTGATTTGGAAAAATTTCAAAAGTCAAATCACGAATAGGAACATTTTTATATTTTTCAACTAAACTTTTTATATTTTGAGACATCGGATCTGCTTCTCCTACTGCAATATATAACGAAAGATAAGACGGTATATTCATAATCACTTTTTCAGTATTCACTTCTTTAATCATATGAATAATGTCACGATATCCCTGAACAGTATAAACAAAATGTGTCATAGGATCATCCAGGAATTTTCTTTTTTCTTGTTCATCACTCGTTAACCAATCCATCTCCTTGGTCATATGAATCTGCTTATTTAAATGATGGCGAACATATCGTGAATACTGCTGAGCTTTATGAAGTGGTCCTTTCCATATTTTCAATAAACGTAAATAAGCTTTTTTTAGATAAAAGAAATCAATTTTTGATGGTGTTCCCAATAACAAAGCACCTTCTATAAAATCACCAAAAACGCTCATATATTGGC
The DNA here is from genome assembly GCF_055420065.1 of Massilimicrobiota sp. mt181. NCBI lineage: Bacteria > Bacillati > Bacillota > Erysipelotrichia > Erysipelotrichales > Erysipelotrichaceae > Massiliimicrobium > Massilimicrobiota sp. mt181. The sequence continues at coordinate 30,529 of NZ_JBVAYN010000014.1, read as the reverse complement.
GAATCAAAACCGATCCCAAATCTACACCCAACATGAAATAAGGCGAATCAGGATAAGTTTCTCTGATAATCATTTGTAAATGATGCATATCTTCAATCAAATGCATCGGTCCATCATGTTCTCCAAAATATCCCTGTTCAAAATCAATTAAAGAACGTCCATGTCCTGCAAAATCACTGACCACAACCACAAATCCTCGAGCTGCCAAAAATGAAGCAAAATGTTCATAGCGATCCGCATGCTCTCCCAAACCATGATGAATCTGAACAATACCCTTGATACGCAATACCACTTCTGGTTCATAAACATAATATCGAATACTAATATGCATAGATGATGTATATGTGGCTGTACGTTTCATATTATGTCCTCCTTTTCAATGGTCGAGATTGTCCTTTAGGTTTAATGAGACATTTCTTATTAAAACCTATCAAATCTGTTCTTTTGGCAAGCACCAAAGCTTCATAAACCAAATGATAATTCTGTGGGCGACGATATTGCATCAAGGCACGTTGCATAGCTTTTTCTTTTGGTGTTTTCGCAACATAGACCTCACTCATATCTCGTGGGTCTAATCCTGTATAATACATCGCAGTTGACAAAGTTCCTGGTGTTGGATAAAAATCCTGTACCTGTTCAGGTTGATGATGAATATCTCTTAGATATTCTGCTAGTTCAATCGCACTATTTAAATCACTACCAGGATGGGATGACATTAAATAAGGAACAAGATACTGGTTTTTATGCATTTCCTGATTCAATTTGGTATATTTTTCAACAAATTCTTCATAAAGTTCACGATGTGGCTTCCCCATTTTATCTAAGACCTGATTACTGATATGTTCAGGTGCAACTTTAAGTTGTCCACTGATATGATGGGCTACGAGTTCTTTAAAGAAAGTATCATCCTGATCATACATCAGATAATCATAACGAATACCAGAGCGAACAAAAACTTTTTTCACACCCTCTAAATTTCTAAGTTTTTTAAGCAAAGAGAGATAATCGCTATGATCAACTCTTAATTGACGACATGGTTTTGGCCACAAACATTGTCTTGTTGGACAAGCGCCATGTTGACTTTGTTTTTCACAACTTGGAAATCTAAAATTCGCTGTTGGTCCACCAACATCATGAATATACCCTTTAAAATCAGGTTCTTGAATAATCTTCTTTGCTTCTTCTATCAAAGATTCATGTGAACGTGCCTGAATAATACGTCCCTGATGAAAGTTCAATGCGCAGAAATTACAAGCTCCAAAGCATCCTCGATTGCTAATCAATGAAAAACGCACCTCTTCAATAGCAGGAATATAGTCATAGGAAGGATGATATGTACGCTGATATGGTAATGCATATGTATCATCAAATTCCATTTGTGTCAATGGACGATTAGGACGATTTTGAACAACGTAAAAACCTTCATAAGGTTCTACAAGTGTTTTGGCATTATAATGATCCGTATTGCGATACTGAATACCAAATGATTTGGCATAGGCCTTTTTATCATGAGAAATATCTTCAAACGATGGCAACATGATATAATCTTCAGAAATAGCTGAAAGATCTTTTTGTTTAAAAACAGTTCCATCAAGATATGTCAAATACTGGACATCAATACCGGCATCCAATGCTTCAGCAATCTCTATAATGCTGTTTTCTCCCATACCATACATTAATAAATCAGCATTGGCATCCACCAGAATAGACTTTCTGACTTTATCATCCCAGTAATCATAATGAGCCAAACGTCTTAAGCTTGCCTCAATGCCTCCAATCAGAATTGTCGCATCATGATAAGCCTCTCTGACTTTTTGACTATAAACAATCACTGCACGATCTGGACGATGACCCATTTCTCCATTATTAGAATAGCTGTCTTTTTTACGTCTTTTTTTAGAAACACTATAGTGATTCACCATAGAATCAATATTGCCACTGGAAATCAAAAATCCCAGTCTTGGCTTTCCAAAACGCTTAAAATCATCTAAACTGCGCCAATTTGGCTGTGCCAGAAAACATACCTTATAGCCGCGACTTTCTAAAGTTCTTGTAATAATGGCAGCACCAAATGAAGGATGATCCACATAGGCATCACCACTGATATAAACAAAATCTGGTTGTTCCCAGCCTCTTTCTAACATTTCTTCTCGTGTTGTTGGTAAAAATTGTCCCATATCATTTCCCCTTTATATGCTCATATTATACACTAAATTGTTTGATATAAAAATAAAATGTGTAGAAATTCTACACAATTTGATGAATAAAACGTGATGTTTTTAATTGAATCCCGGTATATTCTTCAATAAATGCCTCCATTAAAGGAACCAGAACATGCATAGCTTCAGGTGATATATGCAAATGTTCAATCGAAGTTATAGGGATTTTATGAATATGGCGAAAAGCTTTTAAAACATCTTTTGAATAAGGTTGATGTTGATTTAAATGTTGCTGGCAAAGAAAGCCTCCATCTTCCAAAGAAATCGAAACAACCTGTGGAGAATGACAAAGAACACATCCTTCAACATCTAGTGATACACCATTATGTTCGAGGATGAAAACATCAAAAACAAGATATACAATCAAAGGTAAATAGCCTAAGTCCAAAGCATGCAAAGCTCCATAGAGCATCTGATATTCTTTTTCCAAAGGCTGATTTTCCTCCACATAGCGGTAATAATATTCCAAAACATAATTACCGACAATTTCACTTTCCAAATTTTCCTTAATATGACGAAAATAGTCTAGAGGTGTAGCCTTAATTAAAGTACTCAACCCTTTTTTTAAATGAATCGTCAATTCACTTAACATCATATCCTGACAAGCACGTGCATTTTTACTTGTCACTTTTCTAATGCCTCTTGCTAAAACACTCATCTTTCCATATTCATATGTATAGACATGTAAAATCATATCATTTTCTTTATAAGGTGTTTTCTTTAAAATAATTGCTTCAACAACTTCCTCATGAATAGTCGTTTTCATCATAACCGAACTCTCTTAGATATTTCTGTTTATTACGCCAGTTCTTTTCCACTTTCACAAACAGCTCCAATGTGACCGGTGTCTGTAAGAAACGTTTCATTTCACGACGAGCATTTTGTCTGATTTTTTTAATCATGCTTCCCTGCTTTCCAATCAGTATCGCTTTTTGACTTGGACGATCCACAACAATGGCAGCCATAATATGAACGCCATCTTCATCTTCTACCATACTTTCAATCACAATCGCGACACTATGTGGCACTTCTTCATGCGTAAAATATAAAATCTTTTCTCTGATAAATTCTGCCATAATAAAACGTTCGGGGTGATCAGTGATATGATCTTTAGGATAGTACATAACACCTTCTTTTAAATCTCCCTTAATCAATTTAATCAACTGATCAATATTATCGCCATTTAAAGCACTAATAGGTATGATTTCCTTGAAATCAAACATGTCTTTCCACTCACTTAACTTTTGAACCAATTCATCTTTAGAAAGCAAATCAATCTTATTCAATAGTAAATAAACAGGTCCATCAGCTTCTTTTAAACGATTGACGATGAAACGATCTCCTCTTCCAATCTTTTCATTAGCTGGCGCTATCAGTAAAACAATATCGACACCATAAATACTATTTAATGCATTGGTATTCATAAAAGACCCCAAACCATCCTGAGGCTTATGGATACCTGGTGTATCCATAAAAATAATCTGTGCTTCATCATCTGTATAAATACCTTGAATTGTATTACGTGTTGTTTGAGCTGTTGATGATGTAATGGCCAATTTTGTTTTTAAAATATGGTTTAATAATGTTGATTTTCCAACATTAGGACGACCAACAATGCTTACAAATCCTGATTTAAATGTCATAAACTCTCTCCTATAAATGCACGTGGCATTAATTCTTGCATATTTGTGACTTCATAATAATCTTTGCACCCTAAAATAATAGGTGTCAATGGATTTAATAATTCAGATAAAACCTGACGACAGGCTCCACAAGGTGAAATCAAAGGTGAACAATCTCCTACAATGGCTAAAGCCACAATATCATCCTGACGATAGCCCAAGCAATACGCCTGATACACAGCATTACGTTCAGCACACATCGTTGAACCGTAAGCCGCATTTTCAATATTTGTTCCATAAATTTTCTGTCCATTTTTAAGCAGCAGACATGCACCAACCTTAAAATGAGAATAAGGCACATAAGCATTCTGTGATGCTTCAAATGCTGCATCTACTAATTCCTGATAATTCATAATCCTACCCTCTCATTATTTCCAATTCATTTAAAATCTTTTTTTGTAAAGAAAACATTTCCTTTTCCTCTTCTTCATTCATATGATCATAACCCAATAAATGGAGAAGACCATGTGTCATTAAAAAGCACATTTCACGTTTTAAAGAATGTCCATATTCCTGAGCCTGCTGGCAGGCATGATCATAAGAAATAAAAATATCTCCTAAACTTCTTGGCATACCTTCCACATAATATTGTTCATTATCTTCTAACGCAAAGCTGATGACATCTGTAGCACGATCAATATGACGATATTCACGGTTGATCTGATGAATTCTTTCATCGTCCACAATCACACATGATAATTCAACATCATCCTCTATCTGTAAAAGACGTAATGTTGTTTCAATAATTTTTGTAAATATTTCTTCATAATTATCCTGACATAAATGATTGTCATCTTCATACATAAAATCAATACTCATCTTCTCACCCTTTATCCTTTATTTTTCCTTTTTCCATTATAACACAATCGATATTCTTGTTCACTAACTTTGTTTGATGACTGACCATAATATAAATCTTTCCCTGATCATTTTTGAAAAGATAACGCTGAATTTTATTTGCTAATCGATTATCCATATGGGAAAAAGCTTCATCTAAAATCAAAACATCGTAATCATGACATAACAGACGTATCAAGGCTACAACCTGTCTTTGTCCTAATGATAAAGGATAACCATCTTCAGATAAAACAACATGGAATAATTCCTGTAAATTCTCCTGACCAAAAGCTTTGAGATAATTCAGAATCTTTTTTTCATCATGGCATAAAAAATTATCTCTTAAACTCATATGTAAAAAAGTTGGTGTTTCCGTCAAATAACCTATATGCTGATGCAAAGATGTCTGGTCAATACTTCTTAACTCCTGCTGGTTAATATAAATATCACCCTGATAATTTTCGTCAACACCCATCAATAATTTTAAAAGCGTAGATTTCCCACTACCTGTTGCTCCTTTAATCATAAGATGCTGAGTAATTGTGAGATCAATACGTTCCAATATTGGCATTTGATATCCATAGGCATAACTGACATGATCAAAACATAGAGATGTTATAGGCTGAATAAGTTCCTCTTTGGATGCTGATTCATGGACTTCAAAATTCTTATATTTCTCATAAAGAATTCCCAGTTGCTTATATTGACTTATCAAAGTGACAATATTTAAAACGGGCTGAATACAATAAGATACCAGCATATAAAACATAATTAACTGTCCCATTGTCAATTGTTGATGAGAAAAGAAATAAAACCCTAAAATCAAAACAATCCCATAACATCCATAAATCAAATACTGAATAGAAGCCTGAAACTGATTCAAATACAAATCCTGCTTTTCTTTTTGCAAAGCTTCATCCAAATAAATATGATAACTTCTTTCACGCTGTTTTTGAAACAATCCAAAACAGCGAATCAAAAAATGATTATCAATCAATTCTAATAAATGATGCTGTAAGGTAAAATGAGCTTCCAAATAATTCTTATGAATAAACTGAAATTTTTTTAAACGACAATAACTCATAATGCCGACAACCAGTAATGCAATGATCACAATCATCGTCATCCAAATATTAAATATCAGCATTCCCACTAGCAAAACCACAACAAATAAACCATCGAGAAAAAATCTTTCAAAGCACTCAAGACTCATTTGAACCAAATCAAAAAGACTCATTAATTGACTTTGAATCACACCATGTTCCTGATGAAAAAAATGATCTGATTGCTTTAACATATTCATGAATGATTGGAAGACATAATCTTCATCCATCGCTCTTTGAAGATGAATCATTTCCGTCATCTTGAGCTTTGATAAATAAGTACGCATACATTCAATCACACAATAAGCTACTGAAAGAGTCACCATATAGAAAAACGAAGTCTCCGTATTCATATAATCAATAAAAACCTGAAAGAAATAACTGCTACCATAACCAATAATTGCTATCCACAATCCTTTCAAAATAAGTGATATCATATACTTTTGATAAGCCAAAAACATGTCTTTTAAAAACTGTAAATAACTTTTATATTGTAATTGTGGAACACGACCGACATGCTTAATTACAATTACCCTTTGTCCATAATGTTCTGCTACTTCTTCCTGATACATGGTGACAAGCCCTTTGGCAGGATCTCCAATCGTATATTCATCATCTTTGATTTCATACAAAACAACAAAATGTCCCAAACCATCATAAACCATAAATAAAATACATGGGCACTGTACCTCTTTAGCAATATCTTCCAAAGTAGCTTCATAGGCTTTGGCCTCAATCTGATAACTTTTCAAACACTCAATCATTCCTTTAATGGTTATACCATTTTGACTTAATCTGGCCTTCTTCTTAATATTTTTTATTTCATCATGAAAATGATAATACTTTAAAATCATATCAATACAATAGGCCCCACACGCTTTTTCTTCATCCTGTAATTCTATTGGATATTTATGCATAGAAAAACCTCCTTACTTCTATATACGCAAAAAGTCAAGAGGTTTTCTTTTTTTATTATGATTTTTTCAAAACTTTTCTTAATTTTGTCATCAATTCATCCACATGTTCTTTTTCAATAATCAATGGTGGTAACATACGTACAACATTGCTTCCTGCAGTGACGACAATAACACCTTCATTTAACAATTCTTTAACAACAGGTTTTGCTTCTGTTTTTAAAACAAGTCCCTGCATTAAACCTAAACCACGATGTTCTACAACATTGTCAAACTCATCTACAAGTTCATCAAGACATTGAATCAAATATTGTGAAACATCCTGAACATGAGCTAATATATGATCTTTCTCTAAAATATCAAAAACTGTTTTCACTGCTGCACAAGCTAATGGATTTCCACCATAGGTACTTCCATGATCTCCTGGTTGCATCGCTGCTGCCCATTTTTCATTAGCAACAAATGCTCCTACGGGAATCCCACAACCAATGCCTTTAGCCAGACAGACAATATCAGGTAAGATATCGTATTGGAAATAAGTCATAATAGTTCCTGTACGACCCATACCACATTGCACTTCATCTAAAATCAAGCAGATATCATGTTCATCACAAAGTGCTCTTAACTGCTTCATGAAAGTTTTATCACATGGATAAACACCGCCTTCTCCTTGAACAGGTTCAACAATAATAGCAGCTGTTCTTTCATTGATTAAGCTTTTGACACTTTCAATATCATTCAAATCAGCATAGCGAACACCTTCAATCAATGGACCAAAAGCTTCCTGATAAGCAGGATTTCCTGTTAATTTCACAGAACCAGTAGAACGTCCGTGAAAAGAATGACGGAAAGAAATAATTTCACTATCAGCTTTTCCATGTTTTAAATAATAGTATTTTCTTGCTAATTTTAAAGCACCTTCTGTCGCTTCCGTTCCTGAATTACAGAAGAAAACACCCTCCAGCTGTGTGGCTTTTTTCACCGCTTCAGCAGCCTCAATTGCTACTGGAGTATAAAAATAATTAGACACGTGCATCAAAGTTGCAACCTGTTGTTGGAGAGCCTTGACATAATCTGGATAACCATATCCTAAAGAATTGACACCAATTCCTGAATAAAAATCCAGATATGCACGTCCTTGTGTATCATATAAATAAACACCTTCACCTTTTTCTAAGACAACATCATAACGTCCATAAGCCTTTAAAAAAGCTTTTTCCCCTCTTGCATACCAATCTTCCATATTTTATACCCCCTTTATATGCATTGCTATCTGTTCATACAAATCCACTGCAACTTGTAGAACCTCTTCATGAAAATTAAAAGTTTCCGTATGTAATCCACTCTGATATTCATCACAGCCCGTTCCTAGGAAAAAGAAAATTCCTGGTAGAGCTTTCTGATAAAAAGCAAAATCTTCAGCCAACATCAATGGCTCTTGCAGTTCAATAAAACGTGTTTGAGCTGCTAGCTCTTTCCACTGTAAATAAAGTTCAGGATGATTGATGACAGGTGGATACATTGGTGGACAACTCCACTCAATTTGACAGTCATAAGTTTTCATCAATCCATCATGAATAGCCTGAATTTCATTAGTTATTTGATGAAAAAGAGCCTCATCATAACAACGTAGTGTCCCATGCATTTGAGTTTGCGTTGCAACACTATTACGTGCCGTTCCACCTTGAATTTGTCCAATATTGAAAACAACAGGCGCAAATGGTGAAATATGCCTTGAAATCATTGTCTGATATTGCATATAGGCATGATGAGCAATCATAATACTATCGACACCATCCTGTGGCAATCCAGCATGCGCTCCACGTCCTTGAATCGTGACATCCATTTCACCACACATGGCCATTAAAGGACCACTTTTACAGGCAATGTAACCTTCTGGAATCTGTGGCATCAAATGCATCCCAAAAATCGCTTTAACATGATATTTTTCAAAAATACCTGATTCCACAACGAGTTTGGCAGCACCAGGTGATTCCTCAGCAGGTTGAAAAAGTAAAAGAATATTATAACGAAAAGCATATGTCGATTCTTTTAAACGTTTCGCCAATCCCAACAAAGCACTCATATGACCATCATGCCCACAGGCATGCATATAGCCAGGATGACGAGACACAAAATCAACCTGATTATGTTCTTCTATAGGCAAAGCATCAATATCACTACGAAATGCAATTGTAGATGGACAACCATAATCAATATAGACATATGTTCCTGTTTCCACAACACTTTCCCATTGATAACCCATCTTTTCTAATTCATGACGTAAATACTGTGCTGTTTGATATTCTTTTAAGCCTAATTCAGGAATTTGATGTAAATTCCTTCTCCATTTTTTGAGTTCATCCATAACTCTCACCTTAAATTTTTCTTAAATCATCCATTAACTGTGTTTTTTCTTTTGTTTCTTCAGTTTTTTCTTCTTTGATAATACGTGCAGGGTTTCCAGCTACAACAGCACCAGCAGGAACATCATTTAAGACAATACTTCCTGCCCCAACAACAGCACCTTTACCAATGCGCACACCTTCCACAACAACAGCATTGGCACCAATTAAAACATCATCTTCTAAAACAACAGGTTTAGCACTAGGTGGTTCAATAACCCCTGCTAAGACTGCTCCTGCTCCAACATGACAATGTTTTCCAACTTCAGCACGTCCACCTAAAACGGCACCCATATCAATCATAGATCCTTCACCAATTTTGGCTCCAATATTAATGACAGCACCCATCATAATAACTGCATTATCTTCAATTGTGACATTTTCACGAATAAAAGCACCTGGTTCAATACGTGCATTGATGTTACGCATATCTAACATTGGAATCGCACTGTTACGACGATCCTGTTCTAAATAAGTTTCTGTAATTTTATCTTGATGAGCTTCTAAATATTTTTGAACATCATCTAAATCACCAATTAAAACACGACTTGTTTCTGTCCCAAAGACTTTGATAGACTCATCTGTTGGCAAATCATGTCCATTGACATAAACCTTTACAGGTGTCTGTTTCTTCGCATCTCTAATATATTGAATAATTTCTTGTGCGGTACTATACATTTTCAAAATCCTCCTCATTGATTATTCCTTCAAAAACAGTTCTAGCTGGTCCTTCCATAAAAATACGACCATCTTCAAAACAAATATCCAAAGTTCCTCCCAGCAGTTCAACTTGTACTTTGGCATCACACAAATTATTAATATAACTTGCATACATCACTGCACAGGCACCTGTGCCACATGCCATCGTTTCCCCTGAACCTCTTTCCCAGACACGCATTTTCAAATGCTGACGGTCAATCACCTGAACAAATTCTGTATTCACAGATTCAGGAAACAAATCACTTTTTTCAAAATGAGGACCAATCTCTTCAATCGCAAAATCAAGATGATCCACATATGTGACGACATGGGGATTTCCCATAGAAACTGCTGTACAATCATAAATGTGACCAGCTATCTTTAATGGTTCATTCACCATCTGTTCTTTCGAAAAAAGACAAGGTATCTGTAAAACATCTAAAATAGGCTCTCCCATATCGACTTTTACAGATTGGACCTGCCCATTGTCAACACGAAGCCATACTTTTTTTAAACCACCTAATGTTTCAATTTCCAGATAAGTTTTATCAGTCAAAGCATGATCGTATACAAATTTAGCAAAACAGCGAATGCCATTTCCACACATCTTTCCCTCACTGCCATCTCGATTAAACATACGCATTTGAAAATCATGATGCTGTGAAGGTAAAATCACAATCATACCATCACTACCAATACCAAAATGTCGATCACTGATATGAGAAATAAAATCCGGTGTCATTGGAACCTGTTGATGAATTCCGTCAACATAAATGTAATCATTTCCCAGACCTTCCATTTTTGTAAATTTCATTATTTCCCCACCTCATCTTTTTGAAATATATTAACATTTTTTTGATATAATGAAAAGTCTTTTCATCGAATTGCATATATTAAAAAAGGTGAGACTATGAAATACATGTTCAAAAAAATCAATCAGACTTTATCTATATTAATTATTATTCTTCTTTTAATGATCATTCACTATCATATGTCTTATTAAAACATGTAAAAATAACGGCCTTAGCCGTTATTTTCATCTGAATGATCTTCTGTTTCTGTGTTTTCGTTATTATCTATTGTTGATGTTTCTTGTTGAGGTGTTGCATGTTCTTCGATTTGATCATGAGAAATATTTGAATCAGTTTTCTTTTTATTTTTCAACATAATAGCAATCACAGCAATGATAGCCAAAACAGCGATACCAATATAAACAAATGTCATATCCATACCTACTGATTTTGGTGACGAGATCACCAACTCATCAACATTGCTTCCATTGGCTGATAAATCCAAAAGATCAATTGTGACATTCTGTCCATCAACAGTTCCTACATTAGATGTTGCATTACCTGGCATTTTAATAGTCATTGTCATTTCAATACCTAAATTTTTAAGTTTATCAACGGAATATCCAGCCATTGTTGCTGATTCTGTATCCATCTGTTGTTTCAAATCATCTAGTGGCAAACGTAAAACAAGGCAATCTTTTCCATCTACCGTTTCTTCAGTGATGGAAGCCTGCATTTCCTCAGCCGTTGAATTCAACCCATCAACCTGAACACCAACCCATGTCGCATTATCAATACTTTCTTCAACGCCTGTAATCTTCGCATTCTCCATACCTTCAGTTGCTTGCAGCTGTTCTGTCAGCTGACTAACCATATCATCTTTTGTTGTCCCAGTTGCAGTTAGCATTGACTCTTCCATCAACAGCTTCATAGACCCTGTCATGCTTTTATCAGCATGAATTTCCAGATTGACATTCATTTTCATGCAGCCTGTCAAAACTATAACAGCCAATAGTATTGACAATCCTCTCAATACCTTTTTCATAAATAATGTCTCCTTTCCCTTATATACTTTATTGTATCATATTTCATTTATGATAGACATTGATTTATCAAAAAAACAAAAAATCGACAAACTTCATTGTTTGTCAATCTTAGAATCCTTGTAGTTCATCATCAAGCCAAGTATCCGTTTCAGAAAGCTTTCTTATAAAAATTCTAGCACTGTCATCAGCATATTTATTTTGATGAAATTTAAAAATCACTTCCTGTGAATTCAATTCACCAATAATCTCTATCTTTCCTAAAGGATGACTCATTGCATAACGTACAGCCTTACCAAATCCATTCTGATAAGATTTTGCTTCATCCACAATGCGAATACCTTCGCAAATAGGCACCTGAAAATGCCCTTTGACTCCTGTCACAGGACGACATTGGAAAATATAATAAGGAATCACACCAATACGTGTCAATCCTGATAACAGTTCACCTAAGACTTTTCCCTGATCATTAACACCTCGCATTAAAACAGTCTGATTACGAACTTGAATGCCACGTTTTTGTAATTCCAAAATAGCACGTATAGATTCAGATGTAATTTCACGCGGATGATTAAACTGTGTCACAACATAAATCATTTTCTTTGAAGTGTATTTTGTTAGTAAATCTAATAACTCCACATCATCATATATACGCTTAGGAAAAGTCACAGGAACACGTGTTCCAAAACGAATAAAATCCAAATGATCAATTGCTGTCAATTCCTCAAGATAACGCTGAATAATATGATTTGGATTCATAAATGCATCACCACCAGAAATCAAAACATTTGTGACTTCATGATGTGTTTTCACATAATCCACTGCCTCATCAACACGTTTATTCAATTCCTTTTCAGAATATCCAACCATACGTTTTCTAAAACAGTGGCGACAATACATAGCACATTGATTCGTTGGAAGCAAAAGAATTGTCTGCTGATACTTATGTTGAAGACCATCCATTTTGGTATTTGTTGCTTCACCACTCGTATCAAAAGAACCTTCCTAATTAAACTCATCTAAAGAAGGAATACACATTTTTCCAATCGGATCATGGGGATTGTTCGTATCTACAAGGGATAGATAATACGGTGTAATCATCATTGGAAAACGTTCAATCACAGCTTCATATTGTTCTTTTTGTTCATTTGATAAATGAAGAATTTCTGCTAATTGATCTATATTTGTTATACTCTTTTTAAGTTCTTCTTGCCAAGTCATTTTATCATCTTCTTCTCTCACAATCTCAACAAAAAGAAAGCGTATACAATTATTCTAAAATGAAAATATTTCTTCAATTTGAACAATTTTTATTCTTTTTTATCTTTGATAATCTGTTGTCCACAACATTGACAATAGAGTTCAGACTCAAAGAAAGTCATACGCCCTAACATGGCTCCACAATATGGACAACGCCAAAGCAAAAACAACGATATCAAAATAACTGCATTCATCGTTAATAGAATATAAATAATCCAATGTACCAATCCATCATAAAATTCAAAATCACCAGTTGCAACAATAGCACTTAAAATAATCATCAATATGCCTATAATGACAAATAAAATTCTCATCACTTTTCGATAAACTCTTAAATTCATCATACCACTCCCATTACAAATTTAAACAAAAGATAAGAACATGCTGTGGATATTATGTTAAAATTGTGTAAATACCAAAATACTTATCAATATAGCTATAACTATGATTATTTATAAAAAATAAAAAAAGGACTTTACAAATGATTGAAAATCTTATATAATCGTATTTGCCTAATCGAGGTATACCGATATGGCGGTCGTGGCGAAGTGGTTAACGCACCGGATTGTGGCTCCGGCATTTCGTGGGTTCGATTCCCATCGACCGCCCCAGAGTATGCGGGTGTAGTTCAATGGTAGAACTTCAGCCTTCCAAGCTGACTACGTGGGTTCGATTCCCATCACCCGCTCCATTGAAACAGTAAAGTCCTTATTTTAAGGGCTTTTTTTGTGTTTTCAAACACAAAATTTATATCAATATTTTTTGTTTTATTAGTCCATTTGGTTTCAAAATTGTTTCTATACTTTCCTCAAGAGTATAGATTTTTTTATATTTTTAAATATAAAACCACCAAAAAACCACCAAATAATTTTATTTTATCAATCTTCCTAATTCTAATCCAAGTTTTATACCATCTTCAAAAGCATTAAGAACAGCAAAGTTATCAACATCTATCCACGAATTTATAATGTCATCAATTATCTTTTCAGCATTGCTAATATGTTTTTCATTCATGATCTGTAATGCTCGATTGATGACATCCTCATTATGCTTTAATGTTTTCTGATATTCTTTTGTATAAGGTAATTCTTTTTCACTAGGTATAAATCTTCCAAAAAATAAATCTTTTATAAAATCATTCATCATATATTTCCTCCCATCTTTATAATCAACCTCTATCCTAATGGGTAGAGGTTGATTGATATTCAATGATCTGATCAAACTCCTGAATAAGAGCCTGCTCGGTTTCAGTAAATAAATGAGAGTATGTGTTCAGCATGGTTTCAACACTGTGTCCAAAATGATAAGCCATTGCAACTAGAGATTGTTGAGTTTTGACATTATTAACCATTAAAGATACACAACTATGTCTTAAATCATGTATACGTAAATACGGTAAAGCAATTTCTACAATATAATTCAATCCATATGGATTATCAATAATGTCTTTAATTCTAACATGTATTTTCCATTCCTTATATCCACCCTTTTTTTCTTCATTATAATAAACCTTTCCATCCAACATCACAGTTGCACCAATTTCAATTTTTCCACTTAAACAAGAAGCATACGTATATCCATATCCTTTAGAACCAATTCTTAAATGTTTTCTAAATTGATTATGAACTGTATTTCGAGCAAGCGGATAAATAAAACCAAAAACATAGGATTCTTGACTAAAACCGATTTTTTGGCTTTCCGTCTGATACCATTTCTTTAATATATTAATAAGAATTTGAGGTATACAAATTAATCGTGTTGAATTTTTTGTCTTTGGTGGTGTTAAGACTTCTTCTTTGACGGAATGAATATTAGATAGAGTCTGTTTAATATCAATTGTTCCCTTATTCAAATCAATATGTTTCCATTGTAATGATAAAGCTTCACCACGTCGCATACCTGTATAATAAAGCAAGGAGAATAATGTATAGTATAAAGGCTCTTTCACATTGTAGATAAACTCTTGAAACTCTGAAAGTTTCCATATATTATAATTGTTTTTATCTAACTCATCAGGCTTTTTAATTCTTCGTACTTTTCTTAAGGGATTTGTTTGAATATATTCATTTTCTAAAGCATATTTAAAGACAAGGTTAAGTTTATAATATATTTTATCAATTGTACCAACACTTAAATTTTTCCTTTCTAATGAAAGAATAATCTGTCTTAAATCTTGTGGAGTAATACTCACAATAGGTTTATCAAACAAACTTTTAGCGTGTTGTAATGCCTGTTTGGTTGTTTTTATAGAAGTTTCTTTCATATAATACTGACAATCTAAAATAACCTCATCAATAACCTCTCCCAGTGTTTTTTGATTATTTTTTTGTTGAGGTTTTAACAGTTTTCTTTCCATATCATATTTGACTTCTATTTCTTTTTCTAACGCTTCTTTTTTTGTTCCAAAACCACTTTTTCCTCCATATGCGTTTTTCTGTTGCCATTTATTATCATTATCTTTATATTTAAATCTTATCGACCATAAACCATATTTATTTTTATATACTGCCATTTTAAAGCTCCATATCACGATACTGTCGATCATTCTTTGGCTGTATTGTTATATCTAATGATTCATGTGGATGTTTTTCTTCAAAATAATGTATCTTTTCCTTTAACGAAGATAAGACTCTTGTCATGGCATTTTGAGCTTTTTGACATAACTCTTTTAAATCATAGGCATTAATAGTATTATGTTCTTTTTGGAACATTTGCTTGAAACGTCTAAATATTTTATCCAATCCTAACAAAGAAATAAATTGTTTATATAGATTTACATTTTCTTTAAGACAATCGTTTTTCTTTTCTAGTTCATCATAATTTTCTCTCAATCTTTGAAATTGATTTTCTTCATAAGATATTCTCTGTTCAAGATGATGAATTGATGAATGCAAATTATGAATCACTTCTTCCTTTTGTTTAAGTTGTTTTGCTAAAGGCATAGATCTATACATGTCTAGTTCTTCTTTTTGAGTTGTTACAAGATGTGTTAAACCTAAAACCTCTTTTTGGTATTGATTTAGGCTATGCTTAAGTCCATCAATAATCTGATTACATTTCTTAAGTGTTCTTGTCTTTTCCAACAGTCCGGATGGATTGTAATCAATATGATTAGCTTCATCAATGATTTTTTGAGTTGCTTCTTTGTGCTTGTGAATATTTTCTAAACTCTTTTTAAAACTTAAATCTTCTTGTTGTTTTAGTTCCTTTATTGTGCGATTTCCGTTGATTGTAGCGTTATTTTGGATGGAAGGCATATAACCTAAGGCTTGTTCAAGATATGCTCCTAAATCTGGGTGAAATCGCTTGAGTTCTTTCTTTGTTAGAATATCCTTGCATTTCAATCTTTCAACTCCATCTATTTCTACAACTGGTATAAATGAGAAATGTATATGTGGTGTTGTTTCATCATTATGCACCCAAGCACTGACAACATTCTTTTGATTATATTTTTGGGTGAGAAATTGAAAAGTCAATTCAAAAAACTTCTCTTGATCTTCTTGTGGAACATCTTTAGGAAGTGTCACAATCCAATCCACCATATAAATAATATCATCTCTTTTCAGGTGTTTGACTTCACTTATTCTTTTCTTTAAAAACTGTTCAGGTTTCATCGGTTGAATATCACATGCCAAATTATAATTAAGATGGGTTCTACTTTTATCTATATCCTGATTAGACAATTCACAGCCCTCTCGTCTTTCACAATGGATAACCAATCCAATGACACCTTGCTTCTTTATCTTTTGGGCATGAGCCATATGATTTCATCCTTTCCAAAAGCCCCCGGCAGGGCAAGTTTCCAAAAAGCTTTAGCATTTTGGTATAGCTTGCTAGACCAAAGTTTTGGTCTTTCTTTTCAAAGATTGCCGATAGGCTTCATATTTTATTTTCAATGTTCTTGTTTTGTGACACAATGACACTTTACTGTACGCACCATAAAGTGTCATAAGTGTCATTTTTCAGGGGAAAATTCTAATTTTATTAATCTTTCATGTCCATTTCTTTCTTTTGAAAAATAGATATGATTTTCATCAAGTATCGTCTTGTTTTTCACAAGAAATCTATAAAGACCTTTAGGATTAATAGTTAAATTCATTTTAGCAGTTAGTGTCTGACAGTTATCTTTCATACAATGAGATTCATTGATAGCTAAAGCTTTAATAATCAGCAATACATTTGGATCAATAAATTCATCACCATCATCACTATCATTAAAAACCCAATTAATATTATGCTCATCCTTTTTGATAGGTATTTTTTCTTTGCGTGAACGTAAGATAAAATTTAATGTACCTGTCGTACTAAATTCATTTTCCGTTTCAATGATGATAGTTCCTGTCGTTGCTGAAGTTAACGATTTTGAACCTAAAACACTATCTTGCAATTTGGCTTTTCCCTTTTTTGTGTGGTGAGTTAAAACACAACATAAATTCTTATTAACAATAAAATCTCTAAATTCTTTAATCATTGCATAATTCTCACTAAAATTATCAACATCACTAAATTCATAGAGATTCGCTAAGCAATCTATGATAATCAAACTCACTTCGTTGATTCTTGGAAAATGCATGATAAATTCTTTGATGTCATATAAACTACCGGAATCATCAAAATTATAGAGAACATTATCATTTTCTTTAAATCGTTGTGCTTTAATCCTTGATTTTGCTTCAAAATCATAATTATCATTATCAAAATATAAAACAAGTCCTTTCTTGGTTTTCTTGCTTAAAAATGGTTCTCCATTGGCAACAGCATTAGCTAAACTGGTAGTTAATAGAGATTTTCCAATTTTACTTGTACCGGCAAATATATACAGTCCTACTTTAAGCAATCCTTCAAGAATATCGTCTTGTTTATTTTCAAAATGAGTATTTAATAATTCACTTTGCGAGTAAAGTTTATGATTCATATCTGACTTTATTCCTTTCAAATTTGTTTGAAAAGAAACATATTCTTTGATATACTTTAAGAGAAAAGAGCATATAAAAATATGTTTCTTTAATAGGAATCATTCATATTCTTACTTGGCGGTTGGAATGAATGATTCTTTTCTTTTCTCAATAGGATGAGTCACATCAAAGTATTGTTCACATGCTTCAATAGGAAGTAATCCTGCTTTAGGAAGTCTATTTTTATCAATGCCAAACAATTCAATGATGCGTTTTGCATGAACTTTAGCAATCTGTTGATAACTACACCCAACGGCATCTGCGAGTTCCTGATACGTACAAAATTTTTGTCTAATTTCCATATGTTTTCACCTGCCTTTCGTTGTTGGTACATAAAATATATATTTTTTATAACATCAAATACATATAATACTTACCACGACTTTATTATACCATTATATATGATTATTGCAACAGATATTTATATAAATTTTAGTATATTATGAATTTCGCAATACTTATTTATAAAAATAATGTATAATATTTACGAGGTGAACATTCATGTCAATAACAACATATATACATAAATTAAGAGAAGAAAAGGATATATCTTTTCGTCAGTTATCCATAGATTCAAAAATCAGTTATGGAAATATCATGGATATTAAAAATGGACGAATAGCTTATCCAACTGATTCTATTCTAAGCAAATTATCAAAATATCTTAATCAACCAAAAGAAGATATTCTTTTTGATATTTTGAAAGATGATGTTGATGAAGATTATTCTTTGACATCACTTCGTTACTTATGTTATTTAAACACACATAATTATACAATAGCAATTAAACCCAATGTTCCAAATCATTTGAGAACGGGAGTCATGATTTTTGATGGATATGCGTATAAAAAACGCTCTGGAAATACTTTTACAATTGTAGATTCATGGTCACGTATAAAAAAAGAGCATTGGTCAATGCTCAGGGTTCATTTTCATACAAAACTAGATAGAGATTCATGGACTGAAGTATTTATTAATGAAGATATGTACATAACTAATGTTTTGTATTTTGAAATATTCAGAATAGAAACCAGTGGATTTGAAAACGTTAAAGAAGTTGTCATTACATATGATGAAAAAGATCACGATGTTAAATATGTTGAAAAATATATTCCTCAAAGAATGAGTTATAAAATGTATTTTAAGAAGAACTGAATTATTAATATTTTTAAATTTATAATTAATATAAAAAACCAGTGTGAGTTTTAAACACTGGTTTCTGTCTGGGAAATAATATACAATTTAAAATGTTAAATGTAAGAGGATTGTGGATATATATGTTTCCACTCTAAATCATGTGAATACTTGATGGTAAAACTTATACCAATGCTTGCACCAGATCCACTTACACCTACACTAACACCAGTAGGTGAAAACGTTTCCTTGAAATGAGCGTAAACTGCACCATAATCCATTAATGTGTTTTTTCCATCAGCGGCAGCAGTATAAGTCATAGTAAAGCTTTTTATGATTTTTCCATTTATATTTGCTATACCAAATTTGTAAGATTGACCGGCTGATGAATGATACTCACTCTTTGTATTACGAACAACACTACCATCAGCGTGTGTAATAGCATTTGATGAACTTTGTTTTACAAAACGGGATAAAGAACCAATCATTCCAATTGCAGTAGTATCTTGCATTTTATATAATGGTGTACCTACCCATTTTCCAGAAAAAGTAGCAGAGGCATTCGTTCTATTAGTACTTGATGTATAATTAAATTTTGTTAATTTTAGAGTAGCAGATACATATGCCGATGCTAATAAAGCTTTTTCATCTGAACCATCAAAATTTTTTATAGCATTAATCTGTGTATTATTGAAATTCATTTCAAGTAATTCATCTGTAGTTTTTTCTTTTAATTCATAAATATAATTGTGATAATTTTCTCGTTCCTGAAAGATATTTCTTAGTTCATTACTATTATATTTTTTTCTTGCAATTTGTTGGCTTTCTATTGATTTTAGTTTAGCTAGAATAGCCCCATATTCACTTGTTTCATAATGTTGCTCAGTGTTAGGGATTGAATTCAACATATTTTCGTCTTCTAAAGCGTAGATAGGACAAATAGGTATTAAAAACATGCATAAAAACATAGATATTATTATTTTCCCAAACTTTTCAATAGATTTTCTTTTCATGATCTCCCTTCTTTCTGTTATATTCTATTGCTAAAATTATTATACAACATAATTTGATAAATGATTAGTCTATATCTTATTTTATAAATATGTTATAATTTAAATATACAGTATTTTTATAAAAAATAAAAAGGAGGGTCGCCAATGAAAAAAATATTTGAAAATATAATCGTTAAGATTATTTTGTCTATTTTCATAGTTTTTTCAATTGCTATTCCAATAGCTAAAAGTTTTGTAAGCATAATGCTTGGAGATAACTATAACTATGTAATTGGTTATATTTTAAGTGGACAAATTCTTATTATCTTTTTGATTATTCTTTTCGGCTTCTTGATTTTATCTAAATTAAAATAGATACAAATAATTATGTCACCAAAATAACACCAAAAACGATAAAAAAGTATATCTTAGTATAAAATTATACTTTGATATACTTTTAAAATGGCTTGAATACAGTGTTTTTTATTATCTTTTATGCATTGACATGCTCCCATCGACCGCCCCATTGAAACAGTAAAGTCCTTATTTTAAGGGCTTTTTTTGTTTAATATACTAAATTTATAATATTTTAAATGGATAATTGGTCAAATCAAGTGCAACATCTTATGTAAGTAATATTTCAAACATGACTTCTTTAGATGTTTTATATTGAATGAATTTTCTGGTTCAATTATTCATTAAAGTTAAATTAAGAGAAGAAAAGGATATATCTTTCCGTCAATTGTCTATAGATTCAAAGATTGGTTATGGAAATGTCATAGATAACAAAATGGGAGAATAGCTTACCCAATAGAATCAATCCTTAACAAATTATCAAAATATCTTAATCAATCAAAAGAAGGTATTCTTTTTAACATTCTGAAAGATGATGTTGATGAAGATTATTCTCTGACAACACTTCGTTATTTATGTTATTTAAATACACATAATTATACTATTATTTTTAATGTTCCTAATCCATTAATAATAAGCGTAATGACATCTGATGGATATACATATAAAAAATGTTTTGGAAATACTTTTACATTTGTAGATTTTTTGATATACATAAAAAAGAACATTGGAAAATATTCAAGGTTCATTTATAATACAGAATTAAATAGAGATTCATGGACTGAAGTATTTATTAATGAAGATATGTACATAACCAATGTTTTATATTTTGAAATATTCAGAATAGAAGCCAGTGGATTTGAAAACGTTAAAGAAGTCGTCATTACATATGATGAAAAAGATCACGATATTAAGTATGTTGAAAAGTTTATTCCTAAAAAAATAACTTATAAAATAAAATTTGTATCTTTATAAATATAAAGCCAATTTAAGATTTTGCTTAAATTGGCTTTGTTTTATATGCTGAATTTAAAAATTAGTTCAATACTAAAATAATAGCAATACTACACTACATACTAATTTAACTATCTAAGAACAAATCATTCTAAAACTATCGCATAAGAAAATCTAATATAATTAGTTTTTCTTATGCGAGATAAAGCTATTATTAGCTATCAATCATTCGAACAAGTAATTTTTGTATAAAAAGGTTTAATTGTACCGTATAATTGAGCATTATACATTGCATTAACAGCTATATTTGCAATACCACTATAGTCACCTGGTGCAAAGTCATATCTATCTGTAATTCTTACAATATTACTTGAAGAGCTAGATTTAGTATAATTAAATTTATGTATTGCATAATAACAGTCAGCTATTTTAGTATTACTTGAACTATTAGGAAAAGTCGCTGAACCTTTAGTACTTGTTCCATTAGCTATTTTTCGAAATACTGGTGATGCCTGAACATGATATCCATAGTACGGTGTATATGAAGAATCGACAGTTTTATTATTTCGAGCATGTGTAAGTAATTCAGAAGATAATTTATATCCTTTTGCATTAAAATAAGCTATAACCGCACCAACTTCAGCTGCAAAAGGAACTTGAATTACAGTTCTTGCTTTATCTGATTGAGATTCATTAAAATCTTGAATTATAATTTCCGTATTTAATATCAATTCTTTTAATTGTAGTTTTCTTTCCTCATTTTTTTCTGAATTTAATAAATATTTATAATTTTGTAGCTGTTCATTTAATTGATCTAAAATAGTTGTATTTTGCTTTTCTAAATCTTCTTGAACCAATTCAACGATATTATATGAGCTATCCATATCTTTTGATTCCAACGCATATACCTGATTAAGCGACAAAGTTAAAATCATAGTTAAAGTTAAAATCAATACTGATTTAAGTCTGGTTTTCATCAATTTTCTCCTTTATTCTGTATTTTGTATCAAAAACAAATTTTTCGTATTTAAAGAATAAATAATTAATAAACTATCTTGTTCTTGCTTCAAATATTTCCAACAATATGATGAATTGAAATCAATTTTTTGTTTCTCCGAAATATCATAACTTGCCATTAGACTAATAATAGAACTTTCTAATTTATTGTTTTTTGTACAACTATAATCAGTAAATATACTTGAATTATTTTCTAATATTTGATATTTGGAATATCTTATACCTTCTCCATGAAAAGAATCTTGATTATTCCATTTATAAATGCATTCATATTTTGATGGCAACTTAATACCCCAAAAATTTTCATACATTTTTATTTCATTATTAAATGATATATTTTGTACAACTACTACTAATGCAAAGATAATAGATAATATCATAAAAACAGATTTCATAATTCCCTTTGGTTGCATGAATATCCTTTCGCCCCTTAAAATAGTTTATTTTTCAAAAATAGTAAGCTTACCTATTATGAGTATAGGCGATAATAAAATTTTTTTCTTTCTAATATAGTTAAGTAAAAATTAATTTTAAGTAAATTTCTATTTGAAATATTGATTAATCAAATAATCTTATAAAGCATAGGTTAAACATTATAGTTGAAAGAAACATTTAAAAGTTTTTCTAATCATTACAATCTAATTTATTAATTCTATTTTTGTATTTCGAAAAAACTTGAAATCATTCTATCATAATCAGTTTCTTGCTATCACTTTTTAGTATCTTCAAGAAATTTGAGTTTTTGATGAATTCTAAACATCTCTTTGCTATCTCTTTTATCAATTCAAAGAGGGTACTGTCACATAACAAAAAGACAAATCTTAAAAAAATCAAAAGTAATAGTAAATAATTCAAGAGCTAATATGAAACCTGTAACATATAGTACAGATATATATTTTTTTAAAATTCGAAAAAGAAATTACATTCTTTCGCATCAAAGATATGAAAAATATAATAGATATTACCTATCTATCGTCACCATTAAAATGAGACTAAATAAATATAAATTCAATCAGAAAATATAAGGATATCTGTAAAATCACCAAAATAACACCAAAAATGATAAAAAAGTATATCTTGGTATATAAAATTATACTTTGATATACTTTTAAAATGGCTTAAATACAGTATTTTTTATTATCTTTTATGCATTGACATGCTCCCATCGACCGCCCCAGAGTATGCGGGTGTAGTTCAATGGTAGAACTTCAGCCTTCCAAGCTGACTACGTGGGTTCGATTCCCATCACCCGCTCCATTGAAACAGTAAAGTCCTTATTTTAAGGGCTTTTTTTTGTATTTTCAAACACAAAATTTATATAAATATTTTTTGTTTTATTAGTCCATTTGGTTTCAAAATTGTTTCTATACTTTCCTCAAGAGTATAGATTTTTTTATATTTTAAATATAAAACCACCAAATTATTTTATTTTATCAATCTTCCTAATTCTAATCTAGGCTTATACTATTTTTAAAGCGTTAAGAATAGCAAATTAATATCTTGTTCCAAAATAGAATTTAACGAATTCAGTTCAATATTTTTAAGATGTCCTACAATTATTTGAATTACAAAAATATATCCTATATATAATTGATATCTATTTAATTTCTAAATACCTTGATTGGCTGCATTCTCTTTATCATAAAGATAATGAGCAAGATATTAACAAGCAAAATAGCTGTTTCAACGAAAAAGATATATTGATAAAAGTCTTGAATAAACAGATTTGCCAAGATAAATACAATAAACAATCCAACAATATTCATCAAAATCAATTCAGAACATACTAACGTAACAATATTAAGTGTAGTCAATCCCATGCATTTAAGTAGTGATAATTCCTTCTCTCTACTTTGAATATACGAACAATACATAAGCATAAGAATAATGCAGCCTAAAACAAGAATTCCAATAATAAGATTCTGTTGAATATCGTTCAATCTTTCTACATACTCTGTTATGCTGTCAAATTGATGATATGTGATAATTTTATAACCTGACTTCTCCAAGTTTTCTTTTGTTTGGACATAGTTCTGATATGAATTACAAAACACAACATATCCATTAATTTGCTGAGGATTCAATTGATTTTCAATTAATTCTTGAGGCATATAAATAAACTTCTTAGAATCAATCAGCTCACTCTCAACTCCCTGCAGCAATATTCCTTTATAAAAAAGAGAAACTTCTTTTCCATTTGATATATTCAAAAAAGACATTTCGCTTGTTGGTGCTACAAGATATTTAATACTTGTATATAGCGAGTTACTAAAATAAAATCCGTCATTATCAGTAATATCCATTCTAAACCAAATCTTATTTGTGATATTTTCCTCAGGATAATATGGAATAACCGGATACAAATCGTTCAGTACAAACAATGACACATCATAAAATGGATAAGATGCCATGATTGCCTTAGATGATAGTTCATCTTTCTTAATCCCTTCAACATACATCCATCCTGGATCCTTTGAAGAAATCATATTCTGGTTCTCCTGAATAGATTGGTTCGTGACATAGACTGTCCCAAAACAAAACAGCAGAATAACCAAGTGAGCTAATATCAATAAATACTTCATCCTTCTTGAAAAATGAAATTGTCTTTTTATATAAAAACGATATGTCTGCCATGAAATATGTGATGAATTCTTTTGATGAATAATACTTTCTCGCTTTTTATCTTGAGTTTCTTTTATTTTATGAATGTTTCCATTTTTAATTTCAATGATTTCATCACAATAGTCATAAGCTATCTGATTATGACTTGTCACAATAACAGTTTTTTCTTGGCTTATTTCCTTAAGAACCTGAAATATTGAAACAGCATTTTTCTCGTCCAATGCACTCGTTGGTTCATCTAATATTAAGATAGGTGCATCTTTGATAAGCGCACACGCTATTGCTAAGCGCTGTTTTTGTCCACCGGATAGTGTATAGAGTGGTTTATCCAGCAAGATATCCAGATGAACCTTATTTAAATATTCTCTAGCTGCTTCTTTATTCAATGATTTGTTTGACAATGCTGCATAATAGCATAAGTTTTCATATACATTAAAATGCTCATATAACATATAGTTTTGAAAAACAAAAGCGATATTATATCTTCTAAAAAGTGTTTTCTTATGCATAGAAAATGATGTTATATCTATACCATCAATCCAATATTTAGCATTCTTTCCTGAGTAATTAATAAGCCCTATCTGATAAAGAAGCGTTGTCTTACCACAACCACTTTCACCAGCTATCAATGTCAAACAATGATCTTTGATTTCTATATTTTGATGAACAAATAATGGCTTATCAAAGACAATATTGATATCTTCAAGTCTCATCATTTGACAACACCTCCCATGACATTGGTAGTACTAACTGTATAATGAATGTAACTGTAAAGATGACCAGCAATGAATTGAAATCTATAATATATGGCTGATAATAAACATATGTAGATATAAGTACAACTACCCAAAGCATAATATAAGAAATTATCACTAACAAAAGAGCATTAATGAAATATTTTTGGATTTTAATCTTTAATATATCTTTCTTTTGAATATACCATATGCTCCTTAACCATTGATTGAGATTTTTTTCATCCTTTCCTTTAATAAAATGAATAATTCCATAAATAAAGGTTACAAAAATAACCGAAGCTATACTTATAAAATAAAGTGTCGTTTGAGTATTCTTCATAGATTCAGCTATCAGTTTATAATCATTGTATCTCCAGTCAACTGTCAGCCCTTTTGACTCCAGTTCATCTACAACAGCTTCAACATGTTCAGTTTTATCAACCTCAACAATGTATGCATTTGGTTGCCATGGTGTATAGACTTCAACCAAGTCAGCATCTTCCAATGAATGAGTTTCTACATACTCATCTTCGCTGTCCTTCAAATAGACAGATTTTCCTTCTGTAGGTATACATGACTGGGCTATCTTTTCTAACTGTTTTTCATCCATATAGAAAGTTGCATCCTGTTGTGTCAAAGCTCCTTCCAAATCACGTTCGACTACTCCTAATATAGGTAAAACGAATTCTCTAGAAGTACATTCAATATAATTTGCCGGAAGAAATTCATCCTCACTTATTTCTTCACCACTTGCAACACTTCCAATCATTTGCATCTTGCCAGAAACATCATACATGGGTAATGCAATATTCATTTTAATAGATGCATCTTTTAAATCTTCTATCGTCAAGCCACATCTTATCATGAATTGTTTCGTTAAATAAATGCCATTTTCTTCATAATCTTGAAGAGATTCAGATACATATTTTCCTTTTTCTTGATTACTCATCCCATCAATAACTAGTGTAAAAAAATTCAGATTATTTTCCTTCAATTCTTTATCAATGGTATCCTGATAATCATAAATGATTTGATCATCCTTAATAATTTGCATGTATGGATAACTTTCTGATACTCCCTCATCAATATGACTATGCAAAATAATTTTTGGTGACAATGACACAATATTTGATATATCCTGAATCATAGCGAGTTCTGATGATGTTATCGGAAAATATGTTGCATTTTCCATATTTCCATCAAATCCTGGACTGTTTTGATCCAATCCTTTGTAAACCAATATGTTTCTGTTTTCAAGTGTTTCCAAATTTGTTTCAAAAGAGCGAAAGAATCCATTATCTACATTGACAGAAAAAGCACAAAGCGTTACGGCAAATGACATCAAGAAAAGTGTTATGGTCTCCTTAAAAATATGGTGTTTTTTCATTTTTATAAAAATATTAAGCCAATTTTTCTTGAATAAAATCTCTCTATTTTTAATTTGGGAAATCGCATTATTATCTACTATTTTATCTTGTAGGACTAAATTATGATTGTCTATTGTATATAGCACATCAGCATGATCAATAATATATGAGTCATGTGTTGCTATAATGATATGACAATCTTTTTTTAGACTTTGAAGTAATTCTAATAATTTTATTTTGTATTCAATATTCAATGATGCAGTTGGCTCATCCATCAAGACAATTTGAGGTTTGATAATAAAGATTTGAATAAGTGCAGCTCTCAGTTTTTCACCTCCTGAAAGCTGAGCAGGATATAAATTTTGAATATCATCTAAACCAAGTGAAGAAATATAATGGCTTAATTGAGAATCATGCCCATAGTTTTTAATTAATATGTCCCATTGTTCTTTCATCTTTAAAGAATCACAAAATAGGGGTTCTTGAGTCATATAATATAATTGACTGAGATAGTCATCATCTTGAATAGGGGCATCATTATAATAAGTATTGAAAACATTTCCATGTTTTAATGCAATAATATCTAATAATGTTGTTTTTCCACTTCCACTCTCACCTTTAATAACTGTCAAACAACCTATATTGGCTTGAAAAAAAGTATTATCAAATATAATATGATTCTTATAGCTGAAGCTCAATTCTTCAATTCGTATCATTATATCAAACTCCTTTTTCTTAGTATGTATTATAAAGAAAAGTAACTTTCTTATAAGATGTTGATAGTGTAAGGGTAAACCAGTTTATTTAATATTTTTAAAAGTAAAGTGATAAGAATGTGTTTTCATTTGCGATTGTATTGTTTAGATTGAGTTAATAAAGTTGTCTTTTTCCATTTAAAATAGCTTTTATGATAATTGATAGACCATAAAATAACAATATGAGTTTGATTTGATAATGTACTGACATCAATATTTAACAATCTAATATATAACCTTTTTCTGTATTTATTTTAACAGTTATATGTGGAATCGAAGTGGAATAGGCACAAGTATGATTGCTAAAATGGTTATATTGATAAATGAATATAAGACTATGTCACCAAAATAACACCAAAAATAATGAAAAAGTATCTTGATATATTACTTACAAAAAAACGAAAATAGTAGCATATACTCAACAATGAGCTTTTGCTACTATTTTCATAAGAAACATTTTTTAAATCTATTAAACATATTAAATATGTTCTAAAATACATGCCAACAATTCACTTTCTTTTTACGTGTATGACAAACCAGTAAGCGGCAAATAAAACTACGGCTACTAATTGTGTATAGGTATTATATACCAATCAATGTAGAATTATCCAATTCCCAAGACAAACCAGCATGATTACTTACAAAATACTCTATAACCAACAAAAGAACCCATAAAGCCAATAATACATTTATGACACGAGAAAACAATCTATTTTCTTTTCTCGTGTAAAGTATTTTTATTATAACCAAAATAAGAATTAACAATATAACTTCTAATAGAATATATAAAATCATTAAAATCAATCTTTCTATACACTGACACTGTAATATTTTATTGTTTCTTTTATTTTTAGATAAGTCACATATACTTTTATTTAGCTATACACTCAGTCAACTAAAAAAACTACAGTAGTTAAAATATATGAATATTCCTTCTTCACATTTTGTAAATAAAGCAACCAATACAACAACAAGATTGTTTTGTTGTATTTCTTTTTCATTTAAATTCTTCAATTTTTCTTAGTAAAACCAATGTTATAGGTAGAACTATGACTATATAAACCAACAAGGAACAAATGGAAACTATATTTCCCATAGCAATTGTAGGAACAAAATCGTTGATTATAATCCTGACAAATCCAAAATAAAGTAAAAAGATAAAAACAAAGAGTATTAATTTTAATAATAATTTCATATTTTTTTATTCAATGAAAGTCAAAGACATCAATACATTGAATTAAATATCCTCCTTTTTTAGACACTGTACTTCCTTTTGACTGTTAATATTTTAAATAATTGATTTCGTTACTTAGAAAACAGATTTAAAAATTTCTCTTTTGTAGAAAAGATAAAATATTATTTATTCTTTATTTTCCCAATGTAATAACCAGATGCTACACCAATAATAGAAAAGAAGATATAAAAATAGAAAGAACCTGAATATATCATAATAACTTCTTCATATTGGAATATTAACATCGTTAATATAAACAAAAGTGATGTTGCAGGAACAGCCATCCAAGTTACATGATGTTTATAACCAAGGTAAAATGGACATATCAAACAATAAAGAAGATTAACAAACCACAAATCCAAAAAAAGTAAAAATGACCAACTCTCTCCGCCAATAATATTAATAATAGGTGGAATGTTAAATAAGGCAAGAGACAACAGACATGTCTTTAAAATAATTTCTTTTTTCATAATGTTCACTTTTCCTTCTATATTAAATAAATGCATTATTGAAAACCATATTTATTTCCTACCTCATATTTTAACGATTCACAATCATATATAATCAATCAAACAATTTTTTTTATTTACCATACTATATCTTTACTTAATTATACCATATAAATATTTTATGCTTTAAAATTTTAACACATCCAATATAAATATTTATGAACATGATACAAAGTCTACATATTTAATAATATATAACGATATATTTGCATAATTTGACTTATGAATTAAATTCATAAAGACTTCTCATGATTGACATAACAACTTCAATGCTCCCATCAGGTAGGTTAGAAAGTCAAGTTACATCAAGAAAATTTATGACAATAAACACTTAAAATGAGTGATATACCTACCTTATAATAGATAAAATATGATTTCTTATTTCAAAAATAATAACATTAGAAAAGATTTGAATATTTTCTAATGTTAAATCAATAGTATTTTATTGTTGTTGAGTTATATACTCTTCATATTGCTGTTTACCTTCTTCAGCAATTTCAATTCTATATCTATCTCCTGTCCATAATATACGACTCCATGTATTGATAGGAAAATTCTTTAATAATGATGTTTGATATTGATCACCATCTTCAGGAACCCAAACTTTATCCAATGTGTACTTATCATTTTCTTTCTTTAATGTGACTTTCATATAATCAAAATAACCACTTTCTGGAAATTCATTATCATTTTTATACTGTTCAATATAAAACATTCCATATATATCCGCTTTATTTTTAGATTCATTGATTTGAAATAATCTATAAGATACTGTCGCAAAATCATATTCGACATATTCATCATCCATATGTGCCAATTCATACCTTAAACTTTCATCAAGTTCTTGTGTTGGTGTTACAACCTGATGGTCCCAATAAAACAATAAGCCACTCACTGCTATAACAGTTCCTACAATAATTAACACGATTCTTTTCTTCTTACTCATTTT
>NZ_JBVAYN010000013.1:0-79784 GCF_055420065.1 Massilimicrobiota sp. mt181 | reverse complement strand
TCTTAAACTTTCACTCAGCTTTCTTAATCTTTCAATGATTTCATTCATACTTTTACCTCATCATCTTGTGGCATTTGGAAAACAAAGTTATAATGAATGCCATTTGATTCCAAATAATTCAAACCAATATTTCCTATAATTTTAATTGCTTCGTTCATTTCTATTTTCTCGTTAATCATATCAATCACTTTTATTACTTTTTCTTTGCTTGAGTATCTTCCTTTTTCAATGCCATTCAATAAAACAGCATAATCATTTTTGCGTTTGCAAATTTCTACTATTTTAGCATAAAATAAATCATCTTTATCTTGACTTCTAATCCAAATTCCCATTTATTTTCACCATCCTCTTTTAATTCACATAATAAGCAATCCAGTTAATCCACATAATAATAATGCATGTCCACATGATAGATGAAGATACTCTATCATCCATGTACTCATACTTGATGTTTAAAGCGACATTAACTACAGACAACGCTGCAAACACAATAGAAATCATCCAATATTTCATGCAAGAACCACCCCTTCATCACTCATGATATAGATATCAATATGCTTGTTACGCTGAGGATAGCCTTTCTGCCCTCTGTGACGTTGAGAGCAGATCTGGCTATAAAACACATCCTTGCTTGCATATCCTAGAGCTTTTGTACATTCCTTTGCAGTTCCACTTGCAAGTACATCATCAGTTCTATTGTCATAAACTATGTATTCTTTCGCTTTTGCCATACTTTCACTTCATCCCAAAAAATTAACAATTCTTAAAATGTTGGCCCATCCATGAATGGATCAACACTGTCATTAAATACTGAAGGCTGTGCGATTTCCTCACTTATAGGTCCGTCATCAAACGAAATGGAATCAATCGAATCATCATATTCAGCCTGATTCATCATGTCGGCAATGTCTTCAGCATCATCAATATTGTGCTGATCATCGAATGTTTCCTCCTGATCGTCATCGATATCAGGATATTCAACAAATTCCTCATCATCCTGATCCACTTCTCCATCAACTTCATTGATGTATTCTTCGCTTAGAAGATTCTCTTCTGGATGATCGTCAAGAGCAAGCTGCATCTGTTCTTCATAGTTCACTTCGGGAACGACAGGCGTATTGTCGAAATTCATGACCAAGTATGTATGAGTGACCTCTGCTGGTCCTGTTTCAATGCAGTGTTCAAGGATAAGCATATTTTCATATTTGAATCCCTCCACTGGCGAAAGGACGTTAAGATACTTGACATCGTTGTCCTTTACCCATAGACCTAAGGTTGTCGCAATGGTTGCCACCTTCAAATCGCTAACCTTTGTAAACTGACATGTCTGTGGACTGGACATATTCTGAATGACATGATCAATCTTCTCGATGATAAGTTCTTCATTGAATTTAGAATACTTTCCTAGCATGGCCTCGTACACAATGACCTTGTCCAGAGTTAATTCATATGTGTTGTCTGCATTCTTCGAAAGATGGTAGTATCCTGCACTTTCGAACAGCACTTCATCCATGAACTTGCTTTCACGATTGATGTACAACTTCATAGCATGATTA
The DNA here is from genome assembly GCF_055420065.1 of Massilimicrobiota sp. mt181. Lineage (NCBI taxonomy): Bacteria > Bacillati > Bacillota > Erysipelotrichia > Erysipelotrichales > Erysipelotrichaceae > Massiliimicrobium > Massilimicrobiota sp. mt181. The sequence continues at coordinate 78,228 of NZ_JBVAYN010000013.1, read as the reverse complement.
TATCCAACGACATAAAGCTGCTTGTTGATGTTGATGATCTTGGCTGTATGATCATCTTTCATAATCTTGAACGCGAGATCACAGAAATTGTAAAGCTCTCTGTTCGCTTTTCTGACGGTAATCTTGACTGCTTCCTTTAATCCTTTCATATTTAAGTTCCTCCATTTCTGTTTTTTATTAGTTTTTATATTTCAGTGATTGGTATCTGATATCTATACTCGAACATCTTCTTTTTCATTTTATAAACATCTGTACGCATTCCTTTGACATCCTCGACAACTGTCTTATTCTTTTCGATATCAAAGTACACAAAATCAGCAACATATGTAATTGGTCTGATTTTCTTTCCCTGCATTACATATCCATCTTGAAGGACAAACCTCTTCTGCAGTTCCAGGTCCTTTATGAGGCCGGCATTTAACATTGTTTTGAGTTCAATGTAGCGCTGGCATTCGCGGTTGCTGTCGAACTTGACGCCATCCAGATAGACTTTTTCATTTCTGTACTTGCTATAGCGTCTCTGGCCGCGATAGTTGAAGTATCCACTCATCTATAACACCTCCAACATAATAAGCATCAGGACTCCAAAGACAGCTGCTAGAATTATGAAATTTAAGAGAAGAAAACCTTTCAATAACTTAATTTCTCTCATGTGCTTTCTCTGAACGTTTATAATATCTGCTATGATTGATGTAAACATTTTGTCATTTGAATGCAGTTTGCGAATAAATTCTAACTGTGCATCAAGCATCTCATTGTGCCTTGTGATGTCCGTTTTACATTTTTCTATATTCTCATTAAGATCATCATATAAGTTCATTTTTGCAAGCGATATATGTGCCATTATAGTTTTCCCTCCCTTAGCTGATCCAGAAGATCATTTAATTCTTCATTGTTTATTTTGATTGGTGGCTGACTTTCTTCAGATGCACTTTCCTGGTCAATCATTTTCTGCATCTTGGCTAGATTGTCCGTAAGAGATTTCTTGAGATATGTATATTTATGATTGATCTGTTTGTTCTTTGTCTTGCGAAGAACATAATTAAGAACTACAGCAACATGATTGAATGAATATTCCTCAAGAAATTCATTTATCATCTCATCAAAGACTTCAGGAATATCATCATCATTGATGAATCCATTTTTTAATAATTTAAATGTTAAAGAATTGAAATTTGAATGCACGCCAGTGCTTCTATCTTTTATATCTTTTATATCTTTTTTATCTTTATTTATATTTATATTATTTAATTGATATCGATTATCCGTATCGTTTTGTGTATCATTTTTATTAATTTCAGTGTATCGCTCTTGTTGTTCAAACACTTGAAAAGCCTCATATTTACACACTTTTATGATAGTATAAGACTGTATCGATTTTATTTCTAATTCGTGTATCGAATTATGTATCGAATCAGTGTATCGCTTATTTTTGCCACTTAATATATCTAGATTCCTTTGAATTTGGCCAACAGATTTGCCTAGTTCTTCCGCCAATTTTCTATAAGATGTCACAAAACTCCCTCTTGGAACCTTTATGGGAGGATCTAGCTTCTTCCCTCGATATTCGGTTATGACTTCATCCTTCCAGTATGCCGAAAGAAGGCAGTGAATGAATACAGCCTTGATAGAGTCGTTCTTGTAGAAACGCCAATTCTTGAATTTTCGATACAGTGATATGTAGCCCTTATCGTATCTGTTCATTACGCTGACTCCTTTCTGGTTGATTTATAAAATGACGTGATATAATTGAATGGAAAGTGATATGAGAAGGATGACGAAAGAATTAAAAGTGATTAATCCTCTGAAACGCGTATTATCATGAGGCCATCTTGATTACTTTCAAGTCTATGTCCAAAGCATAGATTACCACCATCGCATATCAGTGCTAATTCAGCCACACTTAATTTAGGTGCGTTTTTATATACATAATACACAGAATGATGATATCCAGGCTTTCTTCTAATGACAATGTCATAGTCATCAAAACAAATATCAACACCATCAATTATTTTAATATCACTTCTAAAAATTATATATTTTGACTTTAGCTCGTTATAAATATCATGATTCATACGTCCTTTTTCAAACTCATTTTCCGTAAAAGCCCAAGGGGAATATATTCTTCTTTCTAATCCTTCCATATCTCATAATCTCTTCTAATAATCTGATTGATAACACTAATGCATTCCATTTTTATTTCATCTATTGTCCATTTCTTTCCACCAATTTCTTCGGAAAAAGGAGTACAGTTGACAAAATCGCCTGCATGAGCATAATCCCATCCAATGAACCATCCACCTACCAATTTCATATCTTTAATCTGGACAAAGTTATCGGAATAAGTTAGTCCCCCATGACATGCGATTCCGTTGATATATGTATAGTCAACTCCGTGTAAATCATTTCCTGGACGTATTGAAATATATGCACATGGATGAGTGCCAAAGGTTACTATGTAGTATTTAAAACCTATGTGTTTTCCACAGCCAATGAGTTTTCCAGTTAATTGGTTATTGTATATTTTATCCATCATTTTCACTCTCTTTCTTTATAGGCTTCTTGTTTGGATCAATCTCTTTCCAGAAGCACTCATGACATCCGTTTCTTGTATTGATCCAAAGATTAAAATGTTCATATTCCTTCACAAATTTATATTTCATCAGAACACCACCACCCTTTTGCCAGTAGCTTCGGCCACCTTTGATTTCATTCTTTCTTCATCACTGTTTCTGTCACTCAAATGAATGAGATGAATGCAGTCAACTCCCTTAATATCGTTTGATTTCAGGAATTCAATGCAATTATCTAAAGATAGATGAGAACGAAGAACACGCTTTTTCAATGAAGCAACATCATCGCTATTGAACAACGTCTGATCATCATAATTGCATTCAATCATGATATCGGTTAGACCTTCAAATCTATACTTGCAGTAATATGAATCGGTAAGATAAAGAAGCTTTTCTCCTGTTTCGATGCTATAGATTAGATAACCACATGGCTGAGCTGCATCATGCTGCGTATCGAACGCCATGATTTCAAATGTTCCACGTTTTCTTATTGTCTTATATGGAATGACCATTGAAGTATATGGTGTATGAAACGGATCTATATCAAGAGCCTGCCATGTACCACATGTTGCAATTGTTTCAATTCCACGCTTCAGGATTTCCTTAATACAAAGGCAATGATCCTTGTGCTCATGTGTAATCAGACATGCAGCAATCTGTGATGTCTTGAATTTGCAAGCCTCCTGTATCTTTCTGAATGGAAGTCCACACTCAATAAGAAGTGTGGTAAATCCATCAGTTACAAGATAGGCATTGCCTTTAGAACCCGAACCAACGCATTTGATGTTCATCAGAAATCTGGTCCTCCCATTACCTTTTCTTCAGCTTTAAGAGAATTCTCGGCCATCTTACCTTGAATGATCTCTCCAGTATTGATATTAACTGTTGGAGAAGATGAAGCTTCTTCGATTGCTTCTGGTTCCTTCTTTTCTGTGAAATCAGCTTCAAATACTTCCTTGTTAGCATTATCTTTGATTTCCTGATCAACGCTTTGCTTTTCCATCTGCATTTCACGTTCTTTTATGTAAAGATAATGATCATCAATTTTCATCGGATCGAGAGGAAGATTGGCTTCTGAGTAGACAAATCTTTTCAGTGTCTTGAGGCACATTTCCTCATACCATCCATCTGTTTCCACCTGCTGTCTTTGACCATTTACATATTCAGTTTTAGTACCACCCCAGAATTCAGCTGCCGCTTTATCAGGTTTGCGTTTTTCAATATCTTTCTTAGTCATGAATACCACTTTATTTTTAGATGGATCATCAAATTCATAGTAACCAAATCCACCTAAGAACTCTCCTCTCTCAAAAGGATTATTAATCTGGAATTCATAACCTTCAACATGGTGAAGTGAATCCTTTTTGATCAATCTGAATGTATCTGAAGAATATACAAGTTCGATCACAATATTCTTAGGCTTGTCAAGAGCATATTTTTCTGCCTTGAATTTGATACCGTTATATCCTTCCATTAAATTGATGTCATATTTGCCAGTTCTATTGTTCTTGAATGGAATAGCATGAATCATATTCTTTTGTTGAATATCCAAGCCCATCTTTGAATAATGCATGACATCCAAAGCAAGTTGCTTTAGGTTGACATTGTCCCATGTATATGGAAGATTGTTATCATATGCATGATCCTTGTTATTCTTATTTTTTTGAATTCTTTTTTCCTCTGTATCAGCAAGCATTTTATCTATTACAATAAAATAACCTTGTACAAGCTCCTTTTGCTTTTGAGTAGGATCGATTTCCATCCCACCTGTAGCAAATGCTCTCATGACTGTATTGGTAAATACCTCGCTATTGCTTTTTACAATTGCGTTCTTCTTGTTTTCCATAAATTGTTCCTCCCTATTCTGTCATTGTTAAAGTCTTATAATTTCCATCAACCACAAGCTTGATAATCTGCATGTTGTCATAGCTATTTAAATCCACAACTGATTCCGCATTATCTACAAATACAGGAAGCTCTGCTCCAATATATCTGCTTAATACAGAAATCATCTCAATCCCAGCATTCATGTTGGCACCTCTGTTTGAACCATTATTAAATGGAACATAAGCACCACTTTTTGCAGGTACCATGACATCACAGCATTCCTTAAGACCGCCATTAATCTGTGTTTCAAATAGCTTGAATCTAACATTCTTGAAATACTGGTTGATGTTTTCAGTAATCATGTTGACCTTTGTCTTTATGAACTCTTCGCATAAATGAATTTCAAATTCCATCTTTTCGTAATTTTCAGAAAGAATTTTTTGTGTTTTCTTAAGTTCATCAATACGCTTATTCTGATAATCAACAGTTGAAAATAAGCTTAGCTCCTTTTCACGAAGTTTCTTTTCTTCATTAAGATTTGAAATATCATCTTCTAATTCCTGTTTTCTTGCAATGTTCAAATCATCAACAATCATGTTCTGTGCTTCCTGGAGCTTCTGATTAAGAACATGATACATTTCAGTGTTTTCAAACAATTCAGCCTTAGGTTTTGATTCTTCAAGTTTAGACAATTGCTTTTTATATAGAATGATTTCAGATCCAGTAATTTCCTTTTCTTTGTCTAATTTAGCAATGGCTGCCTTCTGTTCTTCAATGGCTCCCTTAGAAACAGATTGTCCTCTTTTATTGATTTCAGTTAATTTATTATGCTTATCTAAATTGAACTTTGATTTTAGCTCATCTATTTGCTCAGCAGGAAGTTCTCGACCGCACGTTGGGCAAACCTCTTTAGAAGTATCCCACTCTTTCATTTGGACTTCTTTATACTCTTCAAGAAGTTTATTGCGCTGATTAATCATATAATTTATATCGTTCTCTGCATTTCTCTTTCTTGAATCTATACCACTGAGTCTAATCTGAAGATCATTTATCTTTGAAGAAAGAAGATTAATATTTTCCTGTGACTTTCTTGATTTCTTGGACTGTTCATCAGCAAAAGCAATACGTGCATCCTTGATTTCCATCTGAATTTCATGAATGCGTTCCTGCTTCATTCTTTCCTGATCAGAAGAAGACAATGATAATTTTTCAATGTTTAATTCATTGATTTTAGCCTCAATACCATCAATTTGGTTTTGAATTGAATCCTTATCCAGTGAAGAAACATCAGGTATTGCACGACTGGCTTCATCTATGCGTGCAGGAATCATTTGAATGTCACTATTTGTTTTCTTCATTCTTTCCTTTGTCATCTTCATGAATTCATCTACAGTGTAATATTGATCGTTCGTTCCATCTTTCAAAAGAACGCCTTTCAATTCAATGAGTTCTGGATTGTTGGCAATGATATAGTCATCACTGTAATCACCGCACATTTCCAGCAAGATCTTTCTTCTCTTTTTCCAGTCCATGTTTGCAAAATAATTAATGTTTGAAAGCATAAGAATGTTTTCTGCACTTTTGAAAATATTGGCCAAGTATTCATCGAATTGTTTTTGTTTGACGGGCACATCATCCATGTAGTATTCAACGACATGCCCACTAAATTCCGATGTTGTTGATCCTCTTTTCTTCGTATATTTTTCTTTGAATACTTTCTTTAATGTAATTAACGATCTATCATCAAGCTCGTATTTGCATTCCACTGAATGTTCAAGATTATGTATATACCCTTCTGGTCCAATAGTCTTTGGATCTAGATTTTCATTTGCATCAGACTTTTTTCCAGTAAGAAGCCAGCTCTGTGCATCAGCAATGGTTGATTTACCAGCACCATTCGTTCCTCTAAAGACTCTGTTGAGTCCATTGAAAGGAATTTCAAGATGTCTGATTCCCTTGAAATTTTCTAATTTCATGTTAATTAGTTTCATTACAGTTCCTCCTCTTTTTTATGAAATCTACGAAACAGACTTCTTTCTGTTTTCGATTTCTCTTTCCATTTCATCTGTTGCTTGCTTGACAAATTTGTCAACAATGTCCTCAAGCTGTTTTGTAAAGAACTCACTGCTTATTCTTAGCTTTTCCTTTATTTCATTGCGGTTCTCCAAGTGACTGAGAATCATTGAAAATTCATCTTCAACCTGAATTTGAGCAGCGTACCCATTTTCAGTTATGAAGAAAGTAAAATTAATCAATTCTGTTTTTTCCATGCTTTCAAGCGTTCTTGTCGCTTTTTTACCACTAAGTGTTTTCATTCCCATTTTCATTTTCCTCCTTGTCTAAGCTATTGAATGTATGTCCAATGACAATATAGTTGTCATTTTCTACTGGATATAAATGTTGCAATGGTGTACATGCACATGTTCCACCCATGTGATACCAGATAAAAGCACCTTTTTTGTCCTTTGTATACTTGCTGAAAACACCAATTTCAACTTTATAGATTTTTCCTCTTGCATCTGTTGGACAGTAAGCTACAAGCTGTCCTTTTTTGAATCTATCTTCCATCTATCTTGCTCCTTTCATGCTGATCACAACTATGGTTATGATTGTGATTGCTATAATTCCGCCAAAAATAAGATATGGTAAAGCTCTATATCTAAATGGCACTTTAACGTACGGGACAATAAGATCTGGCCTTTGAAAGCTTCTTTTGTTTGTCTTTTTCATCTTTCCAATCTTCCTAACACCATGGCCAATGCAAATGTTATTGTTCCAAATACAACAGATAGATTTCCGTTATAGTATCCACTTACTACGGCAATCAAAGCTGCAATGAGCATTAGAGCAAAAACAACATCACTTTTATAGATCCCTCTTCTCATCTTGAATTCTCCTCTCCAATCGTCTATAATTAAGACGATTAATTTTTCACTTTTAATTAATCAATTCGCTGGATCATGTGTTCGCTGCACATGGTCCTTTTGCTTTTTCGGCAATCTTTCTCATATCATCACGATTTCTCATCTCACAGCCATCAGCGATCTTCAGGAAATCTTCTATTGCCTTACGATTGTATAGAAACGACTGACCTATTCTAGTTGCCTTGATAAGGCCAAACTCTCTTGCATAGTCCACAAGTCTTCTGTTGCCAGTATTTAGAAAATAGTGTGCTACTTCTTCAGCTGTGAAGTATCTCAACGGATCCTGCATAGCGATTGTATTGTTCATCTCTTCTAGTCTTTCTGCAAGTATCTGGTTGATAGTCGGTCTTTGCATTTCATTCACCTACCCTTCTTACAAATATCTGATTAAAGTTGCATTGACGAAGATATGATCTTCAGAGCACATTCCGATCTTTGTGATTTCATCATACCCAACTGTCTTTGGAAACTCTTCGATGAATTTCTTGGTAAATCTACGATGGCCAAGTTCTGTCTGATACTTTCTTTCAAGATCATCCTCATCAAAGTCGACACCCTTTTCAAGAATCACATGAATTCTTTCAAGCTTTTCTGAAACATTGACCTGCATCTACATCACCTCCTAGATAATGACTTTATGACAGATTGAATTCTTCATATCAACTTCGTCCCATTCTACTTCATCGTAGACAAATGAACAGTTCAAAAATCCTGGTTGATAATCTGGAAAATTCTTTCTGAATTTTTTCGCAGCCTCATATCTACTTCTTGCTTTTACAATGACGTAACCACCCTGATATGGAAAATACTCAGCTGTTCCAAAAGTAAAGTAATATTTTGATAGATGATCAAAAATATTTATTGCATTCAACTGAATCTGCTTTCCGTCAATAGTATTAAAATCAGTACTGATATGTTCAGCTTCAAACGATGTACCCTTGAATAATTTGTTTAGTTGATTGGTCATTTCTTCAACTACTTCATAGTCTCCATCGATATCAATTAATACATTTTTCATACTTACCTTCCTTTCCGTTCACTCCCCCGAAGCAGACAACCTCATGGGGATATGTCTAACATGTCTGACTTAAAAGTATTTTTAAAGATTTCAGGAGAATCATGAGAAATAGCATATTATTATAGCTGCATTGTAGTTTTTCTGAGATTGCCTGCTTTAGAGGAATGAACAACATTTAATTTAAATATTTTGTTTTAACTCCTTTTTTTAGGTGCTAAAACGATTTTCTTAAAAACATGAAATAAAAATAAATGCTATGATAGAAATGTGCTTCAAATGTGTACACTATGGTTTACTTACCATCAAAAAAAATATAGTGGATTGGTTTTTTTAAAGCTTTTGATATAGCAATCATTGTGTCACTTTTAATAACATCAACCTCATTATTTTCAAGCTTTGAAATATATGGTCTTGTTATTCCGGATTTTTCAGATAGTTCAACTTGACTCATGTTCATCTTTATTCTTAGTTCCTTTATTCTATTTTTCATAATACCTCCATTCTTTTGTAAACCATTGTTTCCACAACTTAAGTATACTATGGTTTACATATGATGTCAACTATAATTTACATTAAAATAGTCGATTTTATTTGATTTAATGTATACTATGTATTACATTTTAATTAGGAGGTGTTATACATGGAGAACAAACTTGGTAACTATTTAAAAGAAAAAAGAAAAAAAGAAGGAATGAGTCTTCGAGATTTTGCTGATTATTTAAATATTAGTCATACATATTTAAGTAAACTTGAAAATGGATGTGATCCTAGAACAGGTAAACCTGTATCTCCAACAATCGAAACATTAAAACAATTGAGTCATTCAATGGGTATGACTCTTGAAGAATTATTAAAAATAAGTGGATATACAGAAGATAAAAATATCCCTACTACCTTCTCTACTCCACAGGAAGCAATTGAATTTATAATCAAGCAACCAATGGTAGCTAATTTTGGAGGGTACGATCTGGATAAAATGAGTGATCAGGAAATAATGGACATGGCTGAAGATGTTGCAGATATGTTGAGGATAATGGCAAAGAAGCACAAAAAATAATATTTTAAGAAGGAGTGCTTTGAAATGAATAAAATCTTATCAGCTGCTAAAGAAGTCATCCAGGAAGCTGGATCAGATAATATTTATGTTGTTCTTGAAAGTCTTGGAATCGAAATCAATCATAAGGATTTCAAGAATGTAAAAACTCAATCATGTCTCATGAAGAACTATGAAGATCATTTCTCGATATTCATTAGAAGAAATCTTGACTACAGATATGAGCAGTTTCTTCTTGCTCATGAGCTTGGCCATTATATTCTCCATCATGATGAAAATGTCAGTTTTTATTTTCTTGAAGGCCTTTATGCAAATAGACTTGAACGTGAAGCAAATACTTTCGCATGCTGTTTTCTGCTTTCTGATATTGATTATAGAGAGCTTGAATTTATAGATAATATGGATTGCATAATAAAGGAAAAAGGAATACCTCTTGATATCTGGTATTCTTTAAATAACTTATAAAAATGAATTGGAGGATTTAATTATGGGCTTAAGATATAGAAAAAGCATAAAAATTGGACCTGCACGTATTAATTTTAGCAAAAGCGGTGTTGGGTATAGCGTTGGTACTAAAGGTTTGAGATACACAAAAACTGCCACAGGAAGAGATAGAATAACTACATCTATTCCTGGTACTGGAATCAGTTATGTTAAGGAAAGTAGTAGCAAAAAGAAAGTGCCTAAAAATATTAATAAAACCAAAAATACTATAAGTGATAAAAGCGATTTGTATGAAGAAGTTTTAAAAATATTAAACTCTAATCATGGCGATAAGAAAAAAAACAATTTTAGATCTTAGAAATAATACAAGTTTAACCCTTATAGATGCACAAAAATTACTAGATTCAGCAATAAATTATCATAATATATCTATAAATAATGAAAATAAAAAAGATAAACCAATTAATTCTACAGTCAATCAAAAACATTCCCTAAAAGCCTATAAAATATGTGGTAATTTATTATATTTATTAGCTGTATTTGCTTTTCTGATAGGAATACCAACATTTTTATTTGGTGGATTTGTATTTTGTATAATAGGATTATTATCTTTCTTTTTCGGATGGTCTTGTAAAAATACTGCTAAAGATATGCTCTCTTCAAATCAGATAGAAAAATAAGAACTTTATATAAATTTGTAAATAAAACAAATGATTAAACATTTATATATTCAGTTTCAGGCAAAAAAAATAACACCTGGACTTAGAGCCAGGTGTTTTGTTGATTTGGGAGGGATTAGATGAAAAAAAGAATTTTAAAAATATGGAAAGAATATAAATCTCTTTTGTTCATTATTGTATTTACACTTTGTCTAATTTTCATTGGTGCCCCAATATTTCATTTTATTGCTACTGGAAAGTGGTCTATGGTTTTTATAGACTGTCATAATTATGATACATGGATTACTTACTATGGTGCAGTTATAGGCGGATCACTAACATTGTGTGGTGTGTGGTGGACAATTAAATGCGAAAATAAATCAAGGAAAAATGAAATTGCAATTCAATACAAACCATATATAACTCTATTACCATACGTTTGTGTAAAAAATGATGTAAAAATTGAAGACGTGGTTACAAAAAAAGACCATTCATTTTCTTTTTATTTATTATATAAAAATATAGGTAATGGAGAAAGCAACGATACAACTATAAAAATTATACACAACAATAAAGAAATTGATATAAAGAATGAAGCTGAAGTATGTATATATCCTGATTTAATACATCATAATTTAAAATTTACATTAGAAGAAGAAAGCATAAATTTCTCAAATGGCGGTCCAATGTTTGATATTATATTTGAATACACAGATATTCTTCGCGTATATCAATACAGAATGCATTATATTATAAGATATTATTTGATTTCTGGGCAATGTACAGACTATACCGTTTCAATATTACATGATGATTGTAAGGCAACAAAAATAATTAATAGCAAAAAAAATGGAGATAACTAAGATGACTAAATTCTTCAAAGAAAATAAAAAAATGCTACTACTTTTTCTGGTAATAGCAATCATATTTCCATTTATTATACTGTTCCCCTCTCCTATTGGTATCATTCCATCTGAGACTGGTTTGACAATAGTTGGATATGGAGGATCTATTCTAGGTGGATTCCTTACGCTTTATGGTGTGTGGTGGACAATTGAGGATAATAACGAACAAAGAAAAGAAGATAAAAAAATAGAATATCTACCTATACTTAGAATAGAACAAGACGAAAAAGAGTCAAAATTTAATGCTCCTTTTCTTACATTTGCTTTTTCCTTACATAATTATGGTCGTGGAGAAGCTCAGGATATAAATCTCAACTTTGAAACGAAAATGATAGCAATGGACAATACTTCAATAGATATATCAGCACATCAAATTGTCAAAGATAATTTATCTTTAATAACAAAAGAAGAATACAAACAATTTTTCATTACCTATATTGTTCCAAAAGAATTATCTTTTCCAATGATTTTCACAATTCAATTCACGGTTGAATATTATGATCTGTTCAAAGATAAGAGGTATTGTTATAAACAAAAGAAATCTTATTCCGTTGATAATGATCAAGTAACGAAAACAATAGAAACATCAGTAAAAGTGGACGATAATTTGAATATTGGAACCATCGAAATAGTCCAAGATATGAAAGATTAACTTTTAAAAATTTCTTCAAGGAAATATTTTGCATCACCTTTATTTTTTATTATATAGACATCGGCTTTATGTGATTTTATTTCTTTTTCTAAAGTCTCTATGTAATTCTCCATTCTTTTAATTTTATTAATATATTTTACCATTAACCAAATAACTATAAAAATCAAAAATATTTGAACTAAAAAAACAATCATTAATTCCATATATCTTTTATCCTCCTAATAAAATTATAACTTTTTTTTACTTAAAATCAATGAATCGAGGTGATTATCTTATGCCCAGAACTGATTATCCACTAAAAGTATTAAAAAGAAAATCAAAGAAGCATGGCATTACATACACCTGGTACTTCTATTATTATGATGCCCAGGGAAGACACATGACATCTAAGAGTGGCTATATTGATTATCAGGAATGTTTTGATGCAGGCTTAAAGGAATATAAGATTTTCGCCCAGAAAGGCATCGTTCCATCAAAGGAAGATGATAATATGTCCGTTGATGATGTCTACAATATCATGCTAGAAGATTATGATCATCAGTCAGCTGCAGCAAAACGTGATGCAAAGCATAGATATAAGAATCATATTGCTCCAACAATTGGTAGCAGGTTTATCAAGACAGTAAAAGTGGCAGAGCTTCAAAATCTTGTTAATGACTGGAACAAGAACACATATAGCAGCACCTATGATCATAACTGTTCCCTTCTCAAGAAAATCTTCATCACAGCGCGAAGACATGGATACATAAGCGAGAATCCATGCGAATTGCTTATTTTTCCTCGCGGTCGTAAGAAAACGTTAAAGAAAACAAAAATGCCTGTAGAGGAAGATTTGACATTATTCAAGGAATATCTCAACAGCCTAACTGAGAAATATGGCAATGATAAGAGGTACAGAACAACACCCTATGAGATTCATGGCCATCTTCTTGCATTTGATATTGGTTTAGTAACTGGTGCAAGAATTGGTGAAATATATGCTTTAGACTGGGATCATATCAACCTTAAAGAAAAGAAGTTTGAATTCGTACAGAGCTATGACTACATGGCCAAGCAGATGAATACTGAAATGAAGAATGAATATTCTCGACGCAACTATCCGTTTGATGATATAATGCTTGAAAGGATACATAAATGGAAAGAAGAAACCATTGATCATTTTGGTAAACTTCCCTCTTCTCTTTTGACTCGTGAAGATGGTGATAGATTAGATCCTCGTGCCATGCAGGACTATATGAAAAAATTCAACAGTAAATATGGAAAGTCATTATCGTTTCATCAATTGAGACATTATTTCACTACTGTCAATGCGATTGATAATCACGCTGATCAAATGCTTCTCCAGGAACTGCTTGGCCATGTAGTTGGGTCTGATGTCACACAGAGTGTATACACTCATTTAAGTGATGAAAAGAAACGTCAATTGCTCAAGAAATATTATCAGCATATCAAACCTTTATTGATTGATAATATGGATGAAAAATGATGTAAATATGGTATAATTTTAACAATTTGATGACAATTTTAATAAAATTTCGTATTTTAATTCAAAAAGTGTTGATTTTATCAATACTTTTTTATATTGAAAGAAATGCAAAAAATCATTTCTATTAAAGTAAAGCCTTTTTTATTCATCATATTTTTCTTTCCTTTCTATATATTTGATACTGAATTCATCATTGGGATAATAATGGCTATATAAATTGTAATCACAAAAATAGCTACAAAACAATAAACTGTTGGGACAAGAAATTTCAAAAAACGATTAATCCAATAATCCATATATTCAAAAGTTATTTGAATATAATATGATAATGATTGATTTTGTTGAGGGTTCTTCATAAACATTTGGAAAAATGATAAAAATAACTGATCAAAATATTCAAAATCTTTGAGAATCTCTTCCAATTCTTCTCCACCATATAAGCGATTATTCATTTCATATAAAACAATTTTTAAATCACTGTCGTTCATCTGTTCATTCAATATTGAGATAATACTTGTGGTATCTAATTCTTCACTCAAAAGCTCATGAAAATAAATAGCAAATTTCAAAGAAAAATATTTTTGAATAATTGATCTAAATATAGGCCAATTTAAATATTTCTCAATAACTCTATAGGATTTGTGATGTAAGGCATAGATGAGCTTTAAACACAAATAAATACTTATACAAACGATTCCAATAATGAAACAAGGAAACAGATAGAAGAATGCAAATAAAATATGTATAAATAATGATTTTTCAATCTGAAAAGAATTGAATAACTGATTTACATTAGGAAGTAACATAAAAATAACAAATAGAGAAAAGAAAAATAAAAATGTCATCAGAATAGCAGGATAAGTTAATTTTGATTTGATCTTATTTTGATAATCTGCTTTCACAATACATATGTCTAGACTTTTCTTAATTGCTTCAGACAAACAATTCTTATTTTGAAAGAAACAAAAATATTCACAAAAAAGTTTTGGTAGAGATGAATTTAATAAAATATTTTCTATAGATTCACCATCATTTAATTTCTTTAACATATCATTGATTTTAGGATGATGTAACATTTCTTGACATAATCTTAATGTTTCTTCAATACTATAACCAGCTTCCATTAAACTATATATATTCTTTAACAAAAGATAATCTTTATTCATAAACAAGTTCCTTATCAAAGAGATCTTCAGAAAAGCCCATCGCTATAAATTGTTTTGCAGCTTGTTGGAAAGAAAGATATTGACTATCTTGATGCAAAAGATAATTTTCAATATTTCTTTTATTCATAAGTTCTGAAATAACAAATGCACGTTTATTCTTTTTGTCATATTTCATTCTTTGAGAAATAACACCAACAACAACATCTAGAATGTCTACTTCATGTATTCCTAAATTCATAAATCTTTTCAATGAAAGAGGAGCATTACTAGCATGAATTGTTGTTAAAACAAGATGTCCAGTCAAAGCACAAGTTAAAGCGATTTTAGCAGTCTTTTCGTCTCTAATTTCTCCTATCATAATGACATCAGGATCATGTCTTAATATTTGTCTCAATGTATCATGATAAGTAATACCTATTTTTTCATTGAGCTCTATTTGTAAACATTGATCCAAATGAATTTCAATAGGATCTTCAATCGTAATAATATTTTTACGTGAGTCATGAATAATCTGTTTTAATAGTGTATAAAGAGTTGTTGATTTACCTGAACCTGTAGCCCCACTAATTAAGAACAGACCATTGTTTTGCTGAGATAACCAATACAGAAAATCTTGAATTTCTTTTTGATATGTTAATTCCTCAATAGAACGTAAATCATGATTATTTAAAATACGAATAACGATGCTTTCAAATTCTAAAGATGGAAGATATGAAACTCTTAAAAAATATCTTTTCTTATTCATCTCTATCGTTATATTACCTGTTTGAGGTAATAAGCGATAATTCGTATGAATTAATGACTTATACTTAATGAAATTCATAAGTTTATATCCATTTTCATTATCTATTTCCTGATACTTCTTTAATTCTCCAAAAATACGAAACTGTACTTGAAGAGTTTCTTTTAATAACATATGAATATCCGTTGCATTCTGATTCAAAGCTCGATAAATCATTTTTTCAAATATTTCGTTCATAACATCCCTCCTACTTTATATATACGCATTTTTTTTACAATTTTCTTTTTTTGGGACAAAAAAAAGATCATAAATTTTATGATCTTAAAAAAGGATTATGTTGTTGTTCATATTTTAAAGTACTTTCTTCTCCATGCCCTGGTAATAATCTTGCATCAAATTGAAGTGATTTGATTTTTTTCAGACTTTCTTTTGTTGTGAGATGAGAAGATGTAGGAAAATCATAACGACCAATAGATCCAGCGAATAAAACATCTCCACTTAATAAGGCATTTTCCTCAGGAATATAGATCATGCTACTTCCATAACAATGTCCCTCTAACAACAGCCATTGAACTGTCATATGAGCAATCTGAATTGTATCTTCAGCCTCAATAATAGGTGATTTTAAAGTAAAAGCTTCACCCATCATTGCTGATAGATTATATTGAGGATTCGCAATAATTTCAAAGGATTCTTTTTTTGTATATATTGGACAATGATATTGTTCATAAAGATAGTCAACAGCACCAATATGATCAAAGTGTCCATGTGTTAACAAAATAGCTTTTAAATTCAATTCATTTTCTGTTAAAAAACGTTTTATTTTTTGCCCTTGTGCTCCTGGATCAACAATAAAGCATTCATGTAAATCATTATAAACAACATAACAATTGGTTTGCATAGTTCCTAAAATTAATTTTTTTATCATCTTATCATTTCCTCCATATATAAAGAAAAAAAGCCAAAAAGGCTTATTTTTTTTCTCTATGAGCTGTTTTTTTATTACATCTTGGACAGTACTTTTTGACTTCCATTCTTTCAGGATGATTTCTTTTATTTTTTGTATTAATGTAGTTTTCTTCACCACATTCAGTACATTTTAAAATGATGTTTTCTCTCATTTTTACACCTCCATCACGACTTTGCCATAATATAATAGCATAAACAATCTTAAATTACCATAAATTTTTTACTTTTTATCTATATTTTTCAAAATATTGCTCAAAAGCGTATTTTGACAACGTCTGACAAGTTGAACTTCCACTATCAGGTTGAGCTTCAGCAATACATGCGACAGCAACTTCTGGATTATCATATGGTGCATACCCAATGAATGCATGGTTGGCCCAAACATCGTTTGTTCCTTCATACGTCACCTGAGCTGTCCCTGTCTTTCCAGCTGCTTCATAATCACCATTTACTCTTGTAGCCAAACCAGAAACGCATCCCATTCTAAAACCATTTTGGATTGTTTCAAAGGCCATCTTATAGCTAGAGACATCGTCTAGTACTTTGACTTGATGTTGCAATAAAGAAATTTTCATTCCTTCATTATCTTCTGTAAATGATTCCATAAATAAATGTGGTTGAATTCTCTTTCCACCATTAGCAATTGTTGAAATATATTGCGCCATTTGAATAGGTGTATATGTATCATATTGTCCAATCGCAAAGTCAAGTAAATTACCTGCTTGACGTGAAGTCACTGGTCCACGATAACCTAATGCTTCACTTGGTAAATCAATACCAGTTTTTACACCTAATCCTAATTCTCCAACATCTAATCTCATCTGGTCAAAAGCAGAATCTTTAATAGACAAAGGTTGATCATATTCATAAGTTCCTCCACCTAATAGTGTCGCTACATAGAACATATAAATATTGGAAGATTGAGATAAAGCCTCAGCTGCATTTAAACGACCTAAACCACCTTTATTCCAAGAAAATTTTGTTGGTGTACCTGCAATTTTAAAACCACGACTTGTATCATCAAATTCTGTATATTGATCAATAACACCATGTTTAATTCCCGCATAAATCGTTCCACCTTTAAAAGCCGAACCAATTGCAAATGCGTTTTGTACAGCTCCACCAGCTAATTCATAGACTTCACCTTTACTATCTTTTTGCATTCCAACCATGGCATAGATAGCACCAGTATTTGGATCAATCAAAACAAGATAAATGTTATTGGCATATTTATACATTGAACCTGTTTGAGATTTCATTATGCTTTCCATACGATCAGTAATAGAAGATTGTAAATCCCAATCAATAGTTAAGCGAATATTATCACCTTTAGAACCATTAGAAACTGTTTCAATAATTGGATTACCATCACTATCATATGAAAGTGAATATGTTGCAGGAGTTCCAGCTAAAATATCTTCATACTGCATTTCTAGACCACTGATTCCTACTCTTGCATCATTATTATAATCTTGCGCTAGAAGAATATCTTTCATACTTGCAGGTAATCCTGCTTTTTTTGTTGTGACTCTTCCTAAGACAGATTTAAATTCAGAACCATATGTTGTTTCACGAGACCAGTCATTTGTGACTTTCACACCTCTTAAAATATTAGAATTTTCACCAATCAAACTGGCTTCTTTAATTGTCAATCCTTCTAATAAGACAACAGAACCACTTGTACAGTTTTGAATTTTAGAATAAAGCATATAATATTTGACATCATCATCTGATAGGTTTTCTTTCAATATTTCACTTGTAATACGGCTCAGCTGTAATTGATAAATTTCGTCATCTGAATATTGTGCTTTTTCTTCATCAGTGATAAGTTGATTGACTAAATTTTTATCTTTTAAAATCAAATAATCTTTTTTATCTCTTTCAGTGACATCTTTTATATCAACATTAACATTCTTCACCAAAAAATTAGCAATAATCTTCATATCATCTTCTGTAATATTTTGAACCGCATAATAAGTTGCACAATTAATGTTCTTATTATAGGCGAGACGTTTATAGTTTCTATCATAGATATTTCCACGGAATGTATCAGCAGTAAAAACACTTGTATTGTATTGTACAAGTTTTGTTTCATAATACTCTTCTTGGGTTACTTGTGTTAAAAACAATCTTATTAACAAAATAATCCCAATAATTCCAACAACCCCTATTAATATTTTAAATCTTCTTGAGATGACATTATCAGTCTGATTTTTAATTTGTGTTTCAACTTCTTTTTGTCCTTTAAATTTAATAGGATTTTTATGAAAAAACTTCACACTTAATGCACCTCCTTGGCCTATTATATTATATATGTTAAGGAATGTAAATCAATCCATGAGAAAAAGAGAATTTCACAAATTCTCTTAATCATCATCAACAGAAAGAATAGCCATAAAAGCTTCTTGTGGAATTTCAACACTTCCAACAGCTTTCATTCTTTTCTTTCCTTCTTTTTGTTTCTCTAATAATTTCTTTTTACGTGAAATATCTCCACCATAACATTTTGCTAAGACATTTTTTCGCATCGCTTTAATATTAGTACGGGCAATGACTTTTCCTTGAATAGCAGCCTGTATTGGCACTTCAAACATTTGTTTAGGTATAATCTCCTTCAATTTTTCACAAATAATGCGTCCACGATTATAAGCGAAATCTTTATGAACAATGGTAGATAAAGCGTCGACAACTTCTCCATTTAATAAAATATCCATTCTTGTCAAACGACTTTCCTTGTATCCTTCAAGTTCGTAATCAAAAGATGCATACCCTTTTGTACATGATTTCAATTTATCGAAGAAGTCATAAACAATTTCACTTAATGGAATGAGATAAACTACATTTCTTCTCATATCATCTATATATTCAATATCCTGATATTCTCCACGCTTAGATTGACAAAGCTCCATAATTGGACCTACATATTCATTTGGCGTCATAATAGAAGCTCTCACATAAGGCTCTTCAATATGATCAATTTTTTGTGGCCCAGGTAAAGCAGCTGGGTTATCAATTTCAATCATTGAGCCATCTGTAAGATAGCAATGATAAATAACAGATGGAGCAGTTGCAATTAACTCTAAATCAAATTCTCTTTCCAATCTTTCTTCAATGACATCCATATGCAATAAACCTAAGAAACCACATCTAAAACCAAAGCCAAGAGCTTGTGATGTTTCTGGTTCAAAAACCAGTGATGAATCACTCAGTTTCATTTTTTCTAAAGCTTCTCGCAAATCTTTATATTTAGCGTTGTCAACAGGATAAAGACCACAATACACCATTGGATTTAATTTTCTATATCCCGGTAACTGTTCTTTGGAAGGCTGTTCTAATGTTGTGATGGTATCTCCAACATGGACATCTGCAATGGACTTGATAGAAGCCGCAATCCATCCTACCTCTCCAGTCACTAATTCATCCTTTTTAACTTCTTTTGGTGTTCTTACACCTAATTCAATAACTTCATAGACCGCATCAGTGGCCATAAAACGAATATGGTCACCAACTTTGATTTTTCCTTCTTTCACACATACAAAAACAATAACACCACGATAACTATCATAATAAGAATCAAAAATCAAAGCTTGTGTAGGATGTGATTGATCTCCACGAGGAGCAGGAACATGATGAACGATATCTTCTAAAACATCTTCAACATGAAGGCCTGTTTTTGCTGAAATAAGTGGTGCTTCATCGGCTGGTAATCCGATAATATCCTCTATTTCATGAATAACTCTCTGCGGATCTGCACTAGGCAAGTCAATTTTATTAATAACAGGTAAAATTTCCAAATCATTATCTAATGCCAGAAAAACATTAGCTAATGTTTGTGCTTCAACTCCCTGAGCAGCATCAACAACCAAAACAGCACCTTCGCAAGCTGCTAAAGAGCGTGAAACTTCATAAGTAAAATCTACATGCCCAGGTGTATCAATCAAATGAAGAAGATAGGTTTCACCATTTTTGGCTGTATAAGTTAACTGTACAGCATTTAATTTGATTGTAATACCTCTTTCTCTTTCTAAATCCATGCTATCTAAAAGTTGTTCTTTCATATCACGATCAGCAACTGCGCCAGTCAGTTGTAAAATTCTATCTGCAAGAGTCGATTTTCCATGATCAATATGTGCAATAATAGAAAAATTTCTAATATGTGACTGATCAATATTCATTGAGATCTCCCCTTTCTATTATTCTTATCTATTTTACACAATTATGCATAAAAAAGAAACAAAAAAATAGTCAAAAACGACTATTTTTTCATAAAATATTTGTCCAAAAATTCTACGTGCTCTACTTTAACTTCCATAATCGTTGTAGAAAGATGATCGGATGATTCAAACGTCTTAGATTGCAATCTCCCCTTAATTCCTAAAAAGCTGCCTGCCTCACAACAATCCATAACTTCCTGAGCAATGCCCTTCCATAAAACGCAACTGATAAAATCATGATCTCGTATTCCAAGATTATTACGATAAGGTCTTTCCACATCTAAAATAATTGTTGCAAGTTTTACACCTGTAGGTGTTTCTCTGAATTTTGGACTTTCAGCTAATTTTCCAATTAAAATCACTTCATTGAACATTTTATATTTACCTCCCTGTTTTTAGTATACAAGAAAGTCTACAAATGACCAAAATTAGCATTTTTTGCACTTTTCTATACATTTTTACTCTATTTTGGAAGAAAAAAATCAACAAAAACGTATAGAAATGCTCAAAATCATTGAATAACTTATCCAATTTGAAAAAATTGGATAAACAAAAGATATAAAAAAAGTAAAGAAAATCTTTACTTTTCAACTACAACAAAGGCAATAGCATATTTATTTTCGTGAGAAATAGATATATGAGCATGAGAATCATGAAGATAAGGAGCACCACTTTTATCATTAAGAATTTCGATATCATGAAAAGAAATGTCTCCAATTCCTATATGATTTGCTTTCATATAGGCCTCTTTTCCCGCAAATCGTCCACCTAAAAATTCTCTTTGTCTTTTTTGAGATTTCATATTTACAAATATCAAGTATTCTTTTTCTGTTAAAATATGTTTAACAAAATTTAAATTCTCAACATCTAAACGCTCAAGATCAATAATGTCAACACCTATTCCCTTCATTAATCTTTAAATTTCTTTTCATATAGACTCATTAATTCATCTAAACTCATAGAGTCATCAATTTCATCTATAAAAGAATCTTCGTCCTTATTTTTAAAATCTAATTTAAATTCTCCAGTTCTCTCTTCAATAATTTTTAATTGATCTTGTTCTTCTTCGACAATATTGGCTATATTTCTTAAATTTTCCTCAACACTTGGCTCTTCCTGTTTTTTTGTTGGAGATGTCTTCTTTTCCTCATCAATGTTTTCAAATGGTCCATAGAAAGGACTAATAATAGGAATAAGTTCATCAGATTCCTTTTTTATTTTTTTGACTTTAGGTTTTACAGTCTTTTTAACTTCAGGTTTTTTTGTTTCTTTAAGACCTGTCATAGGAGAAATAATTTCACTCATCCTATAAGTTGATTCAATGTTTGTATTTTTTTTCGGTTCTTTCTTTTTTACTTCTTCTTTTTTGGTATCCTTTTCTTCATTTATTTCATCATTATAAATCAATGGTGCACTAAATTTCTCTTTACGTCTTTGTTCTAAAACAGGATCCACTTTTTCATACAATTCTTCTTCCTCTTCTTTTTTAAAAAACTTTTTAAACATATTGTACGCCTCCTAAAATTCAGTCCCTGTAATCTTGGTTATTGAATTTGATCAATAAATTCCTGAATCTGTTGTTGTGTTTTTCTTAATTTGTCTACATAACGAGAAACTTCTTTTCCATTTTTATATGCAATAAATGATGGAATTCCCATAATTTCTAAATCAACACATAAATCAACCATTTCATCTCTATCAACATAATAGAAAGTCCACTGTGGATTTTGTTTCACCAGATCATCAATAAATGTTTTCAAAAAATGACAATCAGGGCACCATGTTGTAGAAAAGACAAGCATTGATTGTCCTTGAATTGCTTTTTCATAACTTTCTAAATCACTAATTTTTATTAAATTATCCATTATTTTCACTCCTTCTAAAAGTTGTTTTTACTTGATAAATAGGTCCTAACGGAGAAAACTTTCTTTCATATTCTGTCTGAATATTATCTTCATAGCCCTCACTATGATGTAAATCTAAACAGACATCATTAAAATATAACCCATAATTTTGAAAAGATACTAAAGAATATTCAAAAAGTGATCGGTTATCAGTTTTTAAAATTAATTCACCATTAGGTACTAAAATATTTTGATAAACATCTAAAAAAGCTGGCGAAGTCAAACGTCTTTTCGTATGACGTTTTTTTGGCCATGGATCGCTAAAGTTTAAATAGATACGGCTGACTTCATATTTATCAAAAATATCAGTCAAAAAGATAGCATCTTCTTTTAATAATTTTAAGTTAGGTAAAGATAGATTTTGTTGATCTATTTTTTTCAAGGCCCCTACCATAACACTAGGAAATTTTTCAATACCTATAAAATTTATATCTGGGTAACGTAAGGCATTTTCAATAATAAAATCACCTTTTCCCATACCAATTTCAATATAAATTGGATTTTCTGTTCCAAATAACTCATTCCATTTTGCTTTATGTTTTTTTCCATCTAACACAACGATATCTTCATGTTGTGCTAAAATATCGTTAGCTTTAGGATTATTTCTTAAACGCATATTTTCCTCCTGTATTTTTTTCTATTGTAACACAGTTTCATTTTTTAATCTATCTAATTCTTCATCCGTAAGCTGTCGATATTCACCAAGCTGTAAAGATTCATCCAAAGTGAGATTTTTCATACGAATTCTCTTTAAATAAACAACTTCTTTACCTACAGCTTTAAACATTTTTTTGACTTGATGGAACTTCCCTTCATAGATTTCAACTTCAATTTCACTTTCTGTATCACTTGTTGTTAAAATCTTTAAATGTGCACTTTGACATTGATAATCATCATCAATTGTAACACCAGATAAGAAAGTCTGTACATCATCATTTGTAACAACGCCCTTTATTTTCGCATAATAAACTTTAGGACAATGTTTTTTAGGTGATAATAACTGATGTGCTAAAACACCATCATTCGTTATTAAAAGTAATCCTTCAGTATCAATGTCCAAACGTCCAACAGGAAAAAGATCCTGACGATAATTTTCTTCAATCAAATCAATAACTGTAGGATAGATATTATCTTCAGTTGCACTGACATATCCAGCTGGTTTATTAAGCATATAGTAAACAAATTCCTGATAATGAATTTGTTCATCATCTACATAGACTTTATCTCCGACCGGATCAACATGGTATTTATCTTTTTTAATCACTTCACCATTCACTTTTACATATCCATTTTTTATAAGAGTTTTGACTTCTTTTCGTGTCCCAAAACCACAATGAGCCAATAATTTATCTAATCTCATATTTTTACCTCAATATATTTTTCAACTTTTTGCTTTTGTGCTTCATCTAAATAATAAGATATATACAATCTCACATCCTGTTTTTCTAAACATTGTCCGGAAAGCTGTACACCTTTATAAAAATGTTCAGTCTTATCAACATATCCCACTTTTAAATGACTAACAGAGTCATCAACAATGCCTAATACAGGACACATTTCATCATCGTTTTCATGCGCATAAGCCATGGCTTCGATATAATACATATCTATTTCAGGTTGATCTATAATGACATCATAACGATATTTATCATCTATCTGATTAAAAACAAGTCGAACTTGAAAAGGATAACTTTCATCGAAATTCTCACAAGACATCAATTGTTCTTTGATTTGATAATATTCTTTAAATTGTTCTTGAGAAGACGATGAATGACATGCAACACATAAGAACAAAATGATGATCATTATACCTATTTTTTTCATATCATCACCTTATTTATTATAACAAATTTGTTATAAGATAGCCATATCTAATTATGACGTTCATATAAAAAAGGATATCATTATAATTCATATAATGACATCCTTACATTCATTCATGAATGATGAAAATAGAATCATTAGACTTATTTTCCACGGCATTCAAATGTATCACATGCAGTTTCAGCAGTCTTTTTTGCTTCAACACAATGACAATTACCTACATGTATACAATTCGCTTCACAACTCCCATTACAATAATATTTACAACTATCTACACTACATTTCACATCTTTAGCCATAGTCTCACCTCCATAAGATTATTATGGCTTTATTTCATCATGAATATACAATGAGACAACTAAAACTGTATTCTAAAACGCCATGACATGATGTTAATGCAACTTGATACTGTAAATCTTGAATATGAGGCTGTTCTTTTTGAAGAAATTCATTTAACGCATCTTCTAAATCCAATTCATGTGTTTTTTCAATAATTTTGATCTTCATGATCAAAGTATAACATGTTTGTGATAAAAAGATTGTTATTTATTGTTGTATTTCAATAGCAAATTGACAAGTAAATTCTTGTTCGGGTTCTAATGAAATAATACCTTCTTTATCTTTGAATTCACCTTGAAAATCTACATAATCAGCATGTCCGTTCCATGGTTCTAATGCAACCAATCCACCCACATGTTTACTTGTCCAAATTCCTAAATGAGGGAAATTTTGCATATGGAAACGGATATACTTTTGATGATTTAATGATTTTAAAGTCACATAACTTGATTGAAAATCTTTAAAAACAATAGCATCATTATCAAATAATGCCTGTCTGATAAAAAAGCGTTTTTCATGATCAAAGAAAGGTTTTGTGACATGCGACATAGCACGATGTGGAACATCAATCACCTTCTGAGACATTGTTTCTTCTTTTTCAAACTCAATATAATAATCGTTGCTTGATTCATTTTCCATAAAAGGACAAGCAAAAGCAGGATGTCCACCAATTTGGAAATAAATAGTGCGTTGATCTGTATTTTTGACAATACATTGACATTCAAGTGTATTATCTTTTAATGTATAAATAACTTTTAATTGAAACAAATAAGGATATTGCTGTAAAATAGCCTCATTTGGTGTTAATTCAAATTCGACACATGTATCAGATATTTGATGCGTTTTATACTCATTATGACGTGAAAAACCATGTTGTGTCATATGATATGTTTGTCCATCAATAGTACATTCATCATTATGCAAAGCACCTACAATTGGAAACAAAATAGGTGCACTGCTTGCCCATAATGATGGATCTCTACGCCACATATAATTAATTTGATCGTGTTGACCAATTATTTTAATGATTTCAGCACCTTTTGCATTAAGTTCTACTTCTAATTCCTTATTTTTTAAAGTCATCATATTTTATACCCACCTATTTCATTTGACCTTTAATCATTGTTTGAGAAACCTGAATATTTTCATCAAAGAAAATAATATCAGCATAATTTCCAACTTTAATTTCACCTAATAATGGTTCATTTAAACTTTGAGCTGGATTGTAGCTTGCTAAATTAACAGCTTCATTTAAAGTTAATCCAAGATGTTCATAAGCATTTTTAACTGCGACATTCATAGAAACAATACTTCCTGCTAATGTTCCATCAATTAATCTTGCTTCTCCATCTTTAACATACACATCCTGATTTCCTAAAAGATATTTTCCATTTTCCAAACCTGCTGCTTCTAATGAATCTGTAATTAAAATTAATTTATCTTTTCCTTTTGTACGTAATAAAGCTTTAGCAGCAGCAAAATTGACATGGACACCATCTAAAATCAATTCAGCATAAACACTATCATTGATCATAATCGCACCAACAACACCTGGAGCACGATGTGTCAAAGGTGTCATTGCATTATAAGTATGTGTTCCTGAAGTCGCACCAGCATCAATAGCAGCTTGCGCTTCTTCATAAGTTGCATTTGTATGTCCTATAGAAACAACAGTATTTTTATCTTTAAGATATTGAATAAACTCAATAGAATGCTCTAATTCAGGAGCAATTGATATTTTTCGAATAATATCCTGATGATCTTTTACAAAAGAAAGATAATTGTCTACCGTTGGCAAAATCATACATTCTTCTGGCTGAGCTCCCTTATATTTTTTATTAAAAAAAGGTCCCTCCAAATGTACACCTAAAACTTGCGCACCTTCAACCTCATCTTTGTGAAGAGCTACATTTTCAACAGCTTTCGCAATATCATCTACAGGCATTGTCATTGTTGTTGGTAAAAAAGTTGTAACTCCTGTTTTTAATGTTGCTTTAGAAATCGTATTTAAATCATCAAAAGTTGCATACATTGTATCACTGCCACCACGTCCATGTGTATGAACATCGATAAATCCAGGGCTTACATAATCACCTTTTGCATCAATAATTTCCTCTCCATCAGGCATACGTTCACTGATTTCAGTAATTTTATCATCTTCGATAAATACATTCTTTTCTACAATTTCATCATGTAGAATGACTTTCCCGTTTATAATACATTTCTTCATATTTTACGTCCTCCTTTCTTTATTATATGCCTATTATTTCTAATCTTCAAATAATATATAAAAAAGATTTCCAATTACTTAGAAATCTTTTTATCAGTATGCAATTCTTCAATAATGCTTTCAATTTTATTCCCATATTCCAATGAAGAATCTATAATAAATTGAAGTTCTGGGCATTTACGAATCGTTAATCGTTTTGATAACAAAGTACGAATAAATCCTTTAGAATGTTCTAATGCAGCCATTCTTTTTTGAGGATTTTTATTCAAAAAAGAAACATAAACTTTGGCAATAGATAAATCATTTGTGACCTTTACACCAGTGATAGTACAAAATCCAATTGCTGGATCTTTGACTTCCATCTGTAAAATTTCAGATAATTCTCTTTGAATAATATTATTCATTTTTTCTTTTTTTAATACCATAAAAGAACATCTCCTATTTTCTTTCTACTTCTTCCATGATGAATCCTTCAATGATATCTCCTTCTTTAATATCATTATAATTCTCAATTGTCATACCACATTCATAACCAGCTGAAACTTCTTTGGCATCATCTTTAAAACGTTTCAATGACGCTAATTTTCCTTCATAAATCACAACACCATCACGGATTAAACGAATACCACAATCTCTTCTAATGTATCCATCAGTGACATATGAACCTGCAATATTCCCAATCTTTGAAACTTTAATAACCTGTCTGATTTCAGCCTGTCCAGTAATGACTTCTTCTAATTCAGGTGCTAACATTCCACGCATTGCAGCTTCGATTTCTTCAACCATTTTATAAATAATATTATGAAGTCTGATTTCAACACCTTCTTCTTCAGCTTTACGTCTAACATTAGCATCAGGTCTCACATTAAAGCCGTAAATGATTGCTTTAGAAGCACTTGCTAATAAAACATCAGATTCACTAATTGCCCCAACAGTAGAACGAATAACATTCACACGGACACCATCAATATCAATTTTTTCTAATGATCCTTTAACAGCTTCTGCTGTTCCATTCACATCAGCTTTAACAATAATATTTAAATGAGCAACTTGTCCTTCTTTAATCTGATTAAATAAATCATCCAGACTCATCGCAGAACTTACACCACGATCTTGTTCCTGTTTTGCTTTTTGTCTTTCTTCTCCAACATGACGTGCCATCTTTTCAGTTTCAAAAGCCATGAATTTATCTCCAGCAACAGGTACATCATTTAAACCAGTAATTTCTACAGGCATTGATGGTCCAGCTTCTTTTAATTCTTTTCCACTATCATTAAGCATCTGACGAACACGACCAAAAGCAGTACCTACAACAATAGGATCACCAGCTCTTAATGTCCCATTTTGAACTAATAATGTAGCAACTGGTCCACGACCTTTATCTAAACGTCCTTCAACAACACTACCATATGCATATCGATTTGGATTAGCTTTTAAATCCGCTAATTCGGCAACAACTGTTAAAGTTTCTAAAAGTTCTTCAATTCCAATTCCTTTTTTGGCAGAAATATTACAATAAACTGTATCTCCACCCCATTCTTCAGGCATCAGACCCAACTCACTCATTTCACCTTTAATACGTTCAGGATCAGCACCTTCTTTATCAATTTTGTTGATAGCCACAACAATAGGAACTCCAGCAGCCAAAGCATGGTCAACTGCTTCTTTTGTTTGAGGCATAACACCATCATCCGCAGCAACAACAATAATAACAATATCCGTTAACTGAGCTCCACGGGCACGCATAGCTGTGAAGGCCTCATGTCCAGGTGTGTCTAAAAAGGTAATCTTTTTACCGTTAACATCTACCTGATAGGCACCAATATGTTGTGTAATTCCACCAAACTCTCCTTCAGCAACTCTTGATTTTCTAATATAATCAAGTAAAGTTGTTTTCCCATGATCGACATGTCCCATAATTGTAACAACAGGTGGACGGCTGACTAAATCAGCCTCATCATCTACAATTTCAATATCTTCAAAATTAATTTCACTAACAACAACTTTTTTCTTAGCTTCATAACCATATTCAAGACAAATAAGTTCTACTTGTTCGTCAGTTAAAGATGAATTAATTGTCACCATAATGCCAAGCATGAATAAGACTTTGATAACATTAGCAGGTGTCTGCCCAATCATCTCAGCCAATTCACCAACAGTGATTCCTTCCTCATACTCAACAATCCCATCTTCTAAAGTCTTTTCTTCCTTTTTGGCAGGAATATTAGAAATCAATTTCTTTTTATGATGGTTACCCTTCTTTTTTGCTGATGTATTCTTTTTTGCCATAATATCAACCTCCTCATTTTGATTTGATTTTATCTGCAAAACCTCTATCTACTATACCTAAAGCAACACGATTATCTTTCCCAATTGCACGAGATATCTCATCAATAAATCCATTAATCTGATAATCAATGTGATAATATGAACACTTATCTACATACTTTTTCTTTGTATTCTCACTTGCATCCTCAGCAATTAAAACAAAATAAACTTTCTTCTGGCGTATGTTTTTCATTAAAACATCGCCAGTAACAATTTTTTTTGCTCGCATAGCAAGTCCTAATAAAGAGAGTACATTTTTATCCAACATATTTTTTAAGTTCCTCAAAAATAGAATCAGGAATATCAACTTCTAGTGACTTTTTTAAAACGCCTTTCTTTTGAGCAATTTCAATAGCTTCAAGACTTTTTTTCAAATATGCGCCACGCCCATTCATTTTTCCTGTTGGATCTACAAAGACTTCTCCTTCTTTATTTCTCACAACACGAATCAATTCTTTTTTTGGAAGTTGTTCATGTGTTGCTACACATTTTCTTAAAGGTATTTTACGCATCAAAATCACCCCTATTTTTCATCATAGTATTTATCAAATTCATCGTAATCAATGTCTTCATCATATTTTGGATCATAATCGTAATCGTCATAATCGTCATATTCATCTGACTCTTCATAATCATCAGATTGTTCCTGATCCTCAGACTCTTGATCATCGTATGAGACTTCCTCTTCTTCTATTATACCATTTTCATTATCAACAGTAACATTTTCTTGCACTTCTTCAGAGATTTCATCAAAAGTTTCTTCTTGAACTGGCATATCTTCTTCCATATTCATTGCTGATTCAAATGATTTTTCAAATTCAGCATCTTCTCCATAAACAATACCTTCACTTGCGGCTTCACTCACTGATTTAATATCAATTTTCCATCCAGTCAAACGAACAGCTAAACGCGCATTCTGCCCCTTTTTCCCAATAGCAAGTGATAACTGATTATCAGGCACAATAACTAATGCACTATGTTTTTCCTCATCTACATCAACATAAACAACATCAGATGGTGACAGGGCATGAGAAATGTAAACAACAGGATCTTCGCTCCATTCAATGATATCAATCATTTCACCATTTAATTCATTGACAACATTACGCACACGGCTTCCTTTTGGTCCAACACAGGCACCAATTGGATCAATATTTTCATGAGCTGTATAAACAGCAATTTTACTACGATCTCCTGCTTCACGAGAAACAGATTTAATTTCAACTGTTCCATCATAAATTTCTGGAACTTCCATTTCAAATAATCTTTTAACTAAACCAGGTTCTGTTCTAGACACACCAATATGTGTTCCTTTTGTATTACGCTCAACATCGCTGACATAAACTTTAATACGTTGTCCTTCATAAATCTTTTCCCCTGGAATTTGTTGATTCAATGGCAATAATGCGCCTGTTCTCCCAATATTGATAATCGCAAAACGTTCTTCAACACGATCAACAGTTCCATTGATAATATCATCTTTTTTATCAATGTATTCATTATATAAAGTTTCTTTTTCAGCTTCACGAATTTTTTGTTTTAATAATTGTTTCGTTTGAATGGCAGCTAAACGTCCAAAAACTTCTGGATCCACTTCTGTCACAACATCATCACCAATCTGGTATTTAGGATTTATCATTTGTGCTTCTTCTAAAGATAATTCATAATCCTCATCATTAACATCATCAACAACATGTTTAATTTCATACAAACGAATCTTACCATTTACTTCATTAATTTCAACACGAATAATTGATTCAGGTCCTCCATAATTCTTTTTATAAGATTTCTCTAAAGCTTCTTTTAAAGCATCAAGAACAATTTCTTTCTTAATTCCTTTTTCACTTTCAAGTAAATCTAATGCCTGAATAAACTTCTTACTAGCCATTTTTCATGATCCTCCTTAAAATTTAACAGCTAACCTTATAAAAGCAATATCATTATAGTCAATGAAACATTTTTTCTTGATATTTTTTGCCATATATTGCAATTCAATGTTTGTATCTTCAACATTTAATATTGTTGCATAGACTTCATCCATTCCTTGTGTTGGATTCTTAAATTTAATATAAACATATTCACCAACAGATTGTTGAACTTTCTCTAGTGTTTTTAATGGCTTTTCAGCACCAGGTGAAGAAACTTCCAGATAATATTCATCCTGAATAAGATCTTCACGATCCAACAAATCACTAATGGCTTCACTGACAACAACACATGTATCCATATCAAGATGACCTTGATTTTTTTCAATAAAGATTCTTAAGTACCATTCATTTTTTTCTTTCACATACTCAATATCATCAAGGTAAACATCATTTTCATCTAGTATGGGTTGAATAAGTTGTTTAATCTTTTCTAACATATAATCCTCCGCTTACAAATATAAACGAGAGGGTTGCCCCTCTCGTAAATCACTGATTACTTTAATAATATAACATAATCAATCACAAAAAACAATGCTTTCATCACTCTTTTTTATTATAAATCAAACAAAGATAATTGATTTTCTTCAGACATATTTTCAAAAACGCCTAGTTTCGTTAAAAAATCAATCTGATTATTTGTTAATTTTGTTCTTTTCATAACATCTTCTTTGGATAAAAAATTATTTTCCAAACGTGCCTCAATAACACTGTCTCCTACTGAAGTTCCCAGTCCATCAATAGATGTAAATGGTGGCAGAAGTGCTGAATCATCATCAGGATCAATAATAAAATTCTGAGAATCTGATTTTTCAAGAGAAATATTATTAAAGTGTATTCCTCTTTCAAACATCTCTAAAGCAATTTCAAAAACAGATATCAAAGCTTCTTCTTTATTAGAAATTTTAACACCGTTTTGTTTATCATTTAAAATCTGCTGATATTTTGCATAAACAGCATCTTTGCCTTGAATCATTGTTTCAATATCATAGGCATCGCAACGTGTTGAAAAATAAACAGCATAGTATTCTCTAGGATAATATAATTTCCACCACGCTACACGTACAGCACTCAAAACGTATGCGGCCGCATGAGCTTTAGGGAACATGTATTTGATTTTTTTACATGATTCAATATACCATGTCGGTACATCATGTTGACGCATTAATTCTTCATATTTTTTCTCAGGGAAAACAACTGGAGATTTCCCTTTACGAACACATTCCATGATGTCAAAAGCATCTTTATTTGGTAAACCTTTTTCAATCAAATAAACCATGATATCATCACGACATCCAATGACTTCTTTTAAAGTACAAGTTCCTGAACTAATCAATGTTTCCGCATTTCCTAAATAAACATCGGTTCCATGTGACAACCCTGAAAGAATGACTAGATCACTAAATGAAGTTGGGTGTGTCTGCTCAAGCATACCACGAACGAATTTTGTTCCAAACTCAGGTAATCCTAATGCTCCTGTTTTACAATTAAGGAAACTCAAATCAATACCAAGAGCATCTGTTGAATTAAATAAACTCATGACTTTTGGATCATTGGTTGGTATATCTTTTGGATTGACTCCTGTCAAGTCCTGTAGCATTCTAATAACTGTTGGATCAACATGTCCTAAAATATCAAATTTAAGAACGTTATCATGAATGGCATGGAAGTCAAAATGCGTTGTCTTCCATTCAGCAGTCAAATCGTCGGCAGGATATTGATAGGGTGTAAAATCAAAGACATCCATATTCTCAGGTATGACAATAATCCCACCTGGATGCTGTCCTGTTGTACGTTTAACTCCTGTACATCCTTTCGCAATACGCTCTAGTTCAGCCCCACGTATTGTGTTTTCTTTGCCCATGAGTTCCGCATATCCTTTCGCATATCCATAAGCTGTTTTTTCGGCAACAGTTGAGATTGTTCCGGCACGATAGACGTGACTTTCACCAAAAATCTCTTTTGTATAAGCATGTGCTGTAGGTTGATAATCACCAGAAAAGTTCAAATCAATATCAGGAACTTTATCAGCATTAAATCCAAGGAATGTTTCAAAAGGAATATTATGTCCATCACCCTTTAATGGATGACCACAGTGAGGGCACTTTTTATCAGGAAGATCATATCCATTTGCGATATAACCTTCTGGCAAAAATTCACTGTATTGACAATGTGGGCAGAAATAATGAGGTGGCAAAGGATTCACTTCAGAAATATTGGCCATCGTCGCAACAAATGAAGATCCTACAGACCCACGGCTTCCTACCAGATATCCAGCTTCATTAGACTTTTTAACTAACTTATGAGCGATATAATAAATCACCCCAAACCCATGTTTAATAATGTTATCCAATTCTTTAGTTAAACGTTTTTCAACAATCTCAGGTAAAACTTCTCCATATTGTTTATGGGCATTTTCAAAACAGAGTTTTCTTAAATTTTCATCAGCATTATCAATATGAGGTGTAAAAAGTTTATCATGAACAACATGAAAATCACCATCAATCATATCCGCAATCTTATTCGTATTTTCAACAACATACTCATATTTTTCATCATCACTTAAATAAGGAAGACTATCCATCATTTCATTTGTTGTTCTTAAGTATTCGTCCGGTGTCCATGCTTGAGGATTGTTACGATCAGTCAACGGATGAAGTGCTCCACCCAATCCTATTTTAGGATTGCAGGTAAAAACATCTCTAAATATTTTATCTTTTTGATCAAGGTAATGAACATCACCTGTCGCCACAATCAACTTCCCCATACTTTTGGCAGTATCAACAATACGACGTAAAATACGAATCAAATCATCCATGGTATCAATTCTTCCACGCTCTACAAAATATTGACAAATATCCAGTGGCATAATTTCAATATAATCATAAAAAGACATGGCCTGTTTTAATTCATCTAAACTTCGTGTCATCGCCAAATCAAAGATTTCAGAGTTGTAACATCCACTTCCAAAAAGGAGACCTTCTCGATAATGTTCAAGTCTTTGACGAGGAATACGTGATGTTTTTTCAAAATACGTTGTATTGGCTTCAGAAACAAGCTTAAACATATTTTTAAGACCTGTTTTATTTTTAGCTAAGACACACATATGTTTAGGACGAACAATTTTATAGGCATGTGGACACTCCATTTGATTCATATCTAACAGATGATAATATCCATTCTGCATCATATCATGAAGCATCATATTGAAAACACCTGCTAAAACCTCTGCGTCATAATCAGCTCTATGAGCATCATCGCCATCGTATGGAATACGATAATGACGTGCTACATTTCCTAAACGATATCCTTTCAGCTCAGGCAAAATTTTCCATGCCAATGTTAAAGAATCAATAGCAGGATTCTTTAATTTTGGATATCCGTATCTTTGTAGAATTTCATTTAAGAAACCAACGTCAAATGTCGCATTATGAGCAACAATCACATCATCACCAAAAAATTCCAAAATCTTTGGTAAAAACTCTTCAATCGTAGGTGCATTTTTCACATCTTCATTTGTAATATGTGTTAAATTTGTAATCTTTTGTGATATACGTTTCTTTGGTTTAATTAAACTCTGAATACGATCTATTTCCTGTCCGTTTTTTATTTTAACAGCTCCAAATTCAGTAATATCATCATCCATTACAGAAAGACCCGTTGTTTCTAAGTCGAAAGATACAAAAGTTAAATCTTTTAATGTTTCATCTCTTTCGTTATAAACAACAGTAAATTCAGGGTCAATCATATACATTTCAACACCATAAATCATTTTTATCTTATATTTTTGGCTGGCAGTCTGCGCTTCTGGGAAAGATTGTACATTGCCATGATCTGTCACAGCAATAGCCTGATGTCCCCAATATGCAGCTCTTTGCACATATTCAGTAATACTGCCAATTCCATCCATGGAAGACATTTTAGAGTGTACATGTAATTCAACACGTTTCTTTTCGGCCTGATCTTGACGGACTTTAGGAGATGGTATAATTTCTACTTCTCTTGCATTAAGAACAGTATCTTTTAAATAATTATCATACTCCACATTACCTTTAACACGAACCCAGACATCCCCTTTTTTGACTTTGTTCATTTCTTCTAAACTGTTGGATCCTTTATTTTCAAATCTTTTGACAACAATACTATTCGTATAATCAGTCACATACAATGATTGAATTGTTTTTCCAGATCTGACTTTCTTTGAATCTTCTTTAAAAACATATCCTTGAATCATGACATCTTTAACTGTATCATCAATTTCATCAATCGTTAAAGAAAAATAATCTTTTTTATATCCCTGATATTTAGTCTTCGTTTCTTTTTTTACAGGAACATTCTGATCAAATGTTTTGCTATCAACCTTAACTTCATTTAAGGCATTCATTTCCTCTTGGATAGATTGATATGTACTGTTATTTTGATCAATATAAGCTTTAAAACCAATTTGCATACCAAATTTATTAAAATATTTATCAAAAATCTGATAAAGTTTTTCTAACTGATTCAGCTGAATTTCATTAATAACCTCTATTTGTAGTGTATTATCTTGAAAGCTTAATAATTGTTCATTTATAAAATCTATCTGTGGGAAACGATGCTTTAAGCCATCAAAAATAAATAAAGCATATTCTTTAACATCTTGTGGTGAATAAGATGATGCCCAATCAAAAAGAAATTCACAAGGATAAGGAAATTCATTTTTAGCAGCAAATAACAATCGTATTTCCTTTAATGGAACAATATGAGAAGCCCCAATATAAAACGTATACGAATTATCTTTATGAACAATAACACGTTCTATATATGCACTCTTCAATGCAGAAACATCATTTTCAAGGTGTAACTGTTGCAAGAGAATAAGCATTTTATCCATGAAATTTACCTCCTTATATCAAAAAGGGATGATATAATCCCTTTTATTGAAATATTCTTAAAATATCTTGATATGTGACAAAAACCATTAAAAGCATCACAAGACCTAAACCACATAACTGTAAACCAATTTTAACTTTTTCAGGAAGTTCTCTACCTATAACCTTTTCAATCAATGCGAATAGTACCTGACATCCATCCAAACCAGGAATAGGTAAAAGATTGAAAATACCTACATTGACAGAAAGCAACGATAACAAATTCAAAATATAAGTGACCTGTCCTGTCTGGGTAACCTGAGAAGTGACCTGAAAAATGCCAACTGGACCTGACAGTTGTGTAACTGTATCACTAAAACGCGTAATCAACTGACTTAATGCTGCAAAAATAGCAACACTCATCTCTCCAATCGAAATAAATGTATATTGAATAGATTCTGCAAGATTCATTGAACGAGTTGCTTGATAGATACCTAATTTATATGCTTGGGAAGTTGAATCATACTTTAAAGTTGCATTAAGCATTTCTGTTTGATTCCCTCTTTGAACTTTGATTTGAACATGAATTGAAGAGGCTGTTGTATTGAGCCCTTCTTGTGTTAATTGTATATCATCAAAATTAGAAACCAAAATGACCTGACCTGTTTCATTAATAGTCATTTCTTGAATGATATCCCCCGTCTGTAAGCCAGCTTCCTGGGCTGCTGAGTTCTCAATTACCTGTCCCACTTGTGCATTATTGACAGGTAACTGCCCACTGAATAGATTAACACCAAAAGTGACAACAATAGCCAAAATAAAATTCATAAAGACACCTGCCAAAAAGATAATAACTTTTTGATATGTCTTGATACCTTTTAATGTTCTTTCAATAGGAACATCTTTGAATTCGTCATCTTCACTTTGTTCTTCTCCCGCCATAGAAACAAATCCGCCAAAAGGAAGAGCACGTATTTCATACTCCGTTTCTTTTCCTTTCTTTGACCATAATTTAGGACCAAAACCAATGGAAAAATGAGAACAATAGACTCCAAATATTTTTGCAGCCATAAAATGACCAAATTCATGAATGATAATAATGGAACCTAAAATCAGTAAAAAAACAATAATCGTTATAATTGTCTGCATCTATCTTTCTCCTACTCTCTCTAGTACATAATCTCTAGCCCATTGATCAATTTCAATCAATTGGTCTAAACAAGGATTATCAATCCAATGATGAGCACGCATTGCTTCTTCGACAAGTTTTTCAATATCTAAAAAAGAAATATGTCCATTGAGGAACAATGCATTGGCTTGTTCATTTGCACCATTTAAAACACATGGCATAGACCCACCTTTACGCCCAGCCTCATAAGATAACGCTAAAGCACGGAAGCGATGAAAATCAGGTTTTTCAAAGTGTAAACTTCCTATTTCTCCAAGTGACAATCTCTTTCCACCTATCAATGGCTGACGTTCTGGATAAGTTAAAGCATATTGAATAGGTAAACGCATATCAGGTGTTCCTAGTTGTGCAATTACGGAAGTATCTTTAAATTCAACCATAGAATGAATAATACTTTCAGGATGAATAAGGACTTCAATATCATCATAATCAACATCAAAAAGCCATTTGGCTTCCATAACTTCTAATCCTTTATTGAACAATGTTGCACTGTCAATAGTAATTTTAGCACCCATTGACCAATTGGGATGTTTTAAAGCTTCTTCAACTGTAACATGTTGAAGTTCTAATCTGGATTTATCACGAAAACTTCCACCACTGGCTGTTAAAATAATTTTATTGATGTCACAATGACGCTCACCATTAAGTGATTGGAAAATAGCAGAATGTTCACTATCAACAGGTAATAACTGAACATGATTTTGTTTAACCAATGGAATAATTAAATGCCCAGCCACAACAAGTGTTTCCTTATTGGCAAGCGCAATATCTTTATGAGCTTCAATAGCTTTCATTGTAGGAACCAATCCAGCAAATCCTACAATCGCATTCAGGACAATATCAACATCAGATAAAGTTGCGATAGAAATCAAACCATCTTCACCACAATAAAAATGAATATCTTTATATTTTCTTTGAAGATAAATCATATCCTCCTCATTTTGCACACAAATATGTTTGGCATGTATTGTTGTCATGATTTTTTCTAATAAATCTATATTCTTTCCGGCACTCATCGCTACAATTTCAAAACTGTCACGATGATGTTTGACAACATCAACAGTTTGTTGTCCAATTGATCCTGTTACTCCTAAAACACAAATTTTCTTCATATTAAGCCACCACCATTGTTATAAAATGAATAAAAATTCCAAAAACCATAGCATTAAATAAAATCGAATCAAAGCGATCTAAAATGCCACCATGTCCTGGTAAAATCTGCGAAAAATCTTTGACTTCAAAAGTACGTTTCATACTACTAAATGTCAAATCCCCAATCTGACTTGTCATTGTCAGCGAAATACACATTACAGCAAACCAAATCATTGGCATGTCTATTTGAATATATGCTCCATAGGCAACAGAAAGAACAGTCCCTAAAATTATTCCCCCGATTGAACCCTCAATCGTTTTCTTAGGTGATAAACGAGGATTTAATTTATGTTTGCCAAAAAGCATCCCTGCAAAATAAGCTCCTGTATCCGTCCCAAAAGTTGCCAATGCAAGAATTAAAATATAATCAAATCCATATATTATTCTTAACTGATAAAGCATATGTAAACCCATCGCAATCAAAACCCCAGCAGTAAAATAATAACATAATCTTAAAAAATTCATGCCGTCATCAAAAACACTACAAATCATTAAAATAATCATATATAGAATGATTGCTTCACTAGAAATCAGTAAAGCATTTTCAAAAAACAATGAATAAAAAACAAAAATTGCAGTGATTGGATAAAGATATATATGAGCTTTTGGACGATTACATATCGAAAGCATTTCAAAAACAGCAATACCTGCAACAATACCTAATAATAATTTAAACGATAATCCTCCAAAAATAACACATGGCAAAATAACAATCAAAAGAATTAAGGCTGTTATAATTCGCGTTTTCATTGATGAACACCCCCAAACCTTCTTTCTCTACCCTGATAAATTGCAATAGCATGATGAAGTCTTTCTTCATCAAAATCAGGCCAGAGTGTATCATCAAAAACAAACTCAGCATAAGCCAATTGCCAAAGCAAGAAATTGGATAAGCGATATTCACCACTACTTCTCACCATCAAATCAACTGGAGGTAAATCCTTAGTCATAAGATGACTTTCAAAATAATCTTCAGTGATATCATCAAGTGTTATGTCACCATTTTTATACTGTTCACAAATCATCTTTGTTGCTTCAACAATTTCATCTCTACCACCATAAATAAAAGCAAAAGTCAATATTAACCCATTATTATGAGAAGTTTGATGAACAGCTTCTTCAATAATGTTTCTCGTTTCTAAAGGTGCCATTTCTAAATGACCAATATAACGAATCTGGACATTATTATCCATAAGTTCTTTTAAATAAAGATTAAAAAACTCTTTAGGAAGTTTAAAAATATAATCAACTTCACTCGCATCCCTTTTAAAGTTTTCTGTTGAAAAAGCATATACTGTCATTGCTTTCACACCTAAACGATTAGCTTCTAATGCTAGAGTACGAATTGTTTTTGTCCCTTCATGATGACCATAAGTACGTGGCATTTTTCTTTTTTTGGCCCAACGTCCATTACCATCCATAATAAAAGCAATATGTTGTGGAATGTTATCCATATCTAAATCATAATCAAAATCTCTTTTTTTCTTAAAAAGCATACTTTCACCTCATAATCTTTTTGTATTATAACATAAAAGATATCAACATGCGAACTCTTATCAAAAAAAATGTCATCTCACTACACCAATAAAAAACTCCTACTCATCAATAAAGAGTAAGAGTTTCATGAAATTTAAACAGTCATTAAATCTGTTTCTTTTTCTTTTGTTAATTGATCAATGACTTTAACATATTGATCAGTTAATTTCTGAACTTTTTCTTTTCCCATTTTCACTTCATCTTCAGATAAATCTGCTTTTTCAACATCATCATTGGCATTTCTACGAATATTACGTAAAGCAACTTTCGCTTCTTCAGCATATTTTTTTGCTTGTTTAACATATTCTTTTCTTGTTTCTTCTGTTAAAGCAGGAACGTTGATACGAATAATTTCACCATCATTTTGAGGAGTCAATCCTAAATTAGCCTCATAAATAGCATGTTCGATATCTTTTAAGATATTTTTGTCATAAGGCTTAATAACCAACTGACGTCCTTCGACAACAGAAATACCAGCTGTTTGATTTAATGGTGTCATTTCACCCCAATAATTCACTTTGACACGGTCAAGCATTGTTGGATTTGCACGACCAGTTCTTACAGAAGCCAATTCATGTTTAAAAGCTTCTATAGACTTTTCCATTCTTTCCTTTGTTTCTTCTAAAATAAGATCTAACATGTTTCTTTCCCTCCTTTCGAAATAATTGTTCCTATGGATTCTCCATTACAAGCTCTTGCAATGTTACCATCTTCCTGCATATTAAATACACAAAGATCAATACCATTATCTTTACATAATGTAATAGCTGTCTGATCCATAATATGTAAATCTTCATTTAAGACATCCAAATAAGTTATATGATCATATTTTTTCGCCTGTGGATCAACTTTTGGATCAGCTGAATAAACACCATCAACTCCGTTTTTTGCCATCAAAATAACATCAGCATTCATTTCAGCAGCACGCAAAGCTGCAGTTGTATCAGTTGTAAAGAATGGGCTACCTGTACCTGCTCCAAAAATAACAATACGATTTTTTTCTAAATGACGTACTGCTCTTCTTCTAATATAAGGCTCAGCCACTTCTTTCATATCAATTGCAGATAATAATCTTGTATCTAATCCAATAGCTTCTAAAGCATTTTGTAAAGCCATACCATTCATCACAGTGGCTAACATTCCCATATAGTCAGCAGCAGCTCTTTCCATACCCATATCACTACCTGTTTTTCCACGCCAGATATTTCCACCACCACAAACAATAGCAATTTCAACACCTAAATCTTTAGCATCTTTAATTTGTCTAGCTACATCTGCAACAACAACAGGATTAATGCCAAATCCTTGTTCTCCAGCTAAAGCTTCACCACTCAGCTTTAATAAAACTCTTTTATATTTCATATGATCTCTCCTCCATTTTACAAGAAAAGGGCACAAAAAGTGTGTCCTTTCTATTTATATAATTATCCTCTCATTTGAGCAGCAACTTCTTCAGCAAAGTTTTCTTCGCGTTTTTCCATTCCTTCACCAACTTCAAAACGAACCATTTCTAAAACTTTACCTTTTCCTAAATATTGAGCTACTGTCTGATCAGAATCTTTAATGAAAGCTTGATCAACTAAGCACATTTCTTTTAAGTTTTTATTTAAACGTCCTTCAATCATTTTTTCAATAATATTTTCTGGTTTTGGTTTTGCACTTTGTGCATTTTCTTCCATAGCTTGAGCTTTTAAAACAGTTCTTTCATGTTCTAAAATTTCAGCAGGAATAGCTGTTCTATCAATATATTGTGGAGCAATTGCAGCAACTTGCATAGCAATGTCTTTAGCTTTCACTTCATCAATACCAGAAGCTTTAACTAAAGCACACATTTTCCCACCCATATGAGAATATGCTCCAAAGATTTCGTCATCATTTTTATTCATAACAGCAAATCTTCTTAAGCTTAATTTTTCACCAATTTTACCACTTTTTTCAGCAATAACAGTTCCTAAATCTTTACCATCAACATCCAATTGTAATGCAGCTTCAACATCTGCTGGTTGAGCAGCAACAATTGTTTTTGCAACTAAAGCTACTAATTCTTGGAATTCAGCATTTTTAGCAACGAAATCTGTTTCAGAGTTGACTTCTACGATTGCAGCAGCATTTCCATCAACAACGAAAGCAGTTAAACCTTCAGCAGCAATACGATCTGCTTTTTTAGCAGCTTTTGCAATACCTTTTTCTCTTAACCAGTCAAAAGAAGCTTCTAAATCACCATTACAAGCTTCAAGTGCTTTTTTACAATCCATCATTCCAGCACCAGTTTTTTCACGTAATTCTTTTACTAATTTTGCACTAATAGCCATTTTTTTCTCCTCCATCTTTTTTTATAAAAAAAGGAAAGCATAAGCTTCCCCTCTTATTAACTATGCTTCAGTTTTTTCTTCTTTAACTTCAGCTGGTTTGCTTACTTCAGCAGGTTTGTTATTTCTAGGACGTCCAGCATTTTTATATCTAGGTCCTTTTTGTTTGTTTTCTTCTACAGAAGCAACAGCATCATTCATTGATACTTCTTTATCATCTTCATCTTTTACATAAGCAACAGTAACAGGTTCACCTTTTGCTTCACATACTGCATCAGCCATAGCTGCAACAATTAATTTAACAGCTCTAATAGCATCATCATTTGCTGGGATTACATAATCCACTTCATCAGGATCACAGTTTGTATCAACGATACCAAATACTGGGATACCTAAGATTCTTGCTTCTGCAACAGCATTATGTTCAACTTTAGGATCTACTACAAATAAAGCATTAGGTAATCTTCTCATTTCTTTGATACCACCTAAGTTCTTTTCTAACTTAGCTTTTTCTTTCATAAGAAGAACTGCTTCTTTTTTTGTAAATAATTCTAAAGTTCCATC
This sequence comes from Massilimicrobiota sp. mt181, assembly GCF_055420065.1. NCBI lineage: Bacteria > Bacillati > Bacillota > Erysipelotrichia > Erysipelotrichales > Erysipelotrichaceae > Massiliimicrobium > Massilimicrobiota sp. mt181. The sequence continues at coordinate 35,445 of NZ_JBVAYN010000013.1, read as the reverse complement.
TTCTTCCATTTTTTCTAATTCTTTTAATCTTCTAATTCTCTTTTGGATAGTTTTGAAGTTAGTTAATGTTCCTCCTAACCAACGAGAATTGACATAGAAGCTTCCAGATCTTTCAGCTTCAGTTTGAACAGCTTCTTGAGCTTGTTTTTTTGTTCCTACAAATAAAACTTTTCCACCTTTAGCAACGATATCCATTAAAGCTGCATAAGCTTCATCAATTTTATCAGATGATTTCTTTAAATCAATGATATAGATACCATTTCTTGCTGTGAAAATGTATGGAGCCATTTTTGGATTCCATCTTTTTGTCTGATGTCCAAAATGAACACCAACTTCTAATAATTTTTTCATTGAAATTACTGGCATTGTAACTTCCTCCTTTTCGTTTTTTCCTCCATTGTTTCTAACACAAACCACCAAACGGCACTAGATTTATGAATTCACAATGTGTGTATTTTCAATACCTGTTGTATAATAACATAACATATCAAAAAAAACAAGATAATTTCCTATCTTTTTACATTTTTATATTCATTATCAAATCACTTATCACTTCTTTTTCATCTAATAATTGTTCTTTTATCAAATAGTAATTATGATAACCTCTACGATAAATCAAATGATGATGAATCAGAATAGGTCTATTTTCCGGAAAAGAAGGAATGCGACTATAGTATATCCTTAAATAATCATAAATAAACTGATAATATTGAATAAGTTGATATAAAAGATAGCATAAAATCACTATTGTATTGATTTGTAAGTAGAAAAGAAAAAGAAGACAATAGACAAATATTGAAATCTTTAATGTCAGGATTAAAGATTTTTTTAAATCCATCACACTTTGGAGAAGTAAACTCATAAAGCGTCCTCCATCTAAAGGATAAATAGGCAAAATATTAAACAGAAAAACAAATTGATTCATCATCAATAAATATTCCTGATAAACACCTTTTGTCAGTAGAGGAATAAACAATCCTATCACAATATGACTACATGGTCCTGCCAAGACAACACACATTTCCTGTATGATAGAGCGATAATAAAAATCATCCAAAGTTAAATATGCACCAAAAGGTAATATTTCTACTTTTTTAATTTGAAAATGAAAATAATATGCCATCAAAAGATGGCATATTTCATGAAGACACACAATCAGTAATGTTGAAAGATACCATTTTAAATATCCTCCCATCCAAGCCAAAACAAAATAAATAAGTGTTAAAGGATGGACGGATAACTTATGATATAAGTTCTTCAAATGTTGAATAATCAATTTCCTGTTCGCCTTGCGTAAAAATAATCATGATCTGATCTTCATATGTGCCTAAAATTGTCGATTCTTCCACCTGATCATAAAGACTGACAAAAACATCCTGAAGGTTTCCAAATGTAACTTCTACATTATTTTCCAGCAGAACAGTAACATACTTTCCAAGCATATCCTGTTCTCCCACATATATCACACGTCCCTTTCCAAAATTTAATGCTTCATTTGTCTGATTGGTATAATAGTTATCTTTGATATGTGTATAACTGATTTTTGATGAAACGGTTGCTGTTTCATCCTGATTTTGAAAAGATAATATTTCATTATTAATCCATTGATTTACTTTAGAAAATTGTAAATCATTTAATACATAGTTTTTGATATGTTCGCCATTTGGGCTTATTTTGACATATGCACAAACAGCAATACCGACCAAAAGAGCAACCATAGCTTTAATCATTGCATTATAAAATTTTGAAAAATGACGATCAGTCAAGATAGGATGACGTTGAGCTCTCCTTTTTTCCATTCTCTTTCTAATTTCATCAATATCATTCACAAGTTTTCACCTCATTTTAACTTATGAAATTCATTGATAAAATATTATCCAAAAATACGTTCTATAAGTGGTTTTCTTTTATTTTTCTGAAATGGTATTTCCTGACCTTCCAGCCTTTTCACAATACGATCAAAACAATGATAAAGATTTGCTTTTTTATTCATATAAATTGGCATTCCCTTATTGTTTGCTTCAATCATATCATGTTCCTCATAAACAATACCTAAAAGTGGAACAGACAAGATATCATAGGCTTCCTTAAGAGAAGGACAACGCCCTTTTTGAACATCAATATCGTTATATTTGTTGACAATCATATGTAATTCATCAACACCTTGTTTCAAAAGTAATCCAACAACGCGATCAGCATCACGTAAAGAAACAGTATCCAGATTGACAACAATAATCGCTTCATGGGATAAACTACTGGCATATTGAAATCCCTTTTCAATTCCCGCTGGACTATCTATCAAAATATAGTCAAAATCCTTTTTCAACTGTTCTACCAGATTAATCATATAATCTAAATTCAGATTTTCAAAAGATAATGATTTATAAGCAGGCAAAAGATATAATGATGCCATTCTTTTATCTTTGACCAATATTTGTTGTAATGAACATTTATTAGAAATCACATCTTTAAGATCATATATCACTCTATTTTCTAAACCTAACATAACATCAAGGTTTTTTAATCCAAAATCTGCATCTATTAAACAAACTTTTTTATTCATATGCGCCAATGCATAACCTAAGTTAATCGTTATGCTGCTTTTACCAACTCCTCCTTTACCCGACGTAATAACTATCGTTCTGCACATAATTTTCCTCCTTCGTCAAAATAATCTGATTATCTTTATAATAGACGCTTGTTAATGCAGAAGTTGTCAAATCGTGTAAACTTTGTTGATTTATTATAATTTGTGCATTACAAAAATCATGACCAAATATTTTCACATCTTCATTCATAACAATAATAGTTCCTTTGACAGTATTTAAAAAATAAACGTTTTGATAACAGTAAACATAACTCCCAACATTCACCGTTCCTAAAAATAATGTTTCATCATAAATAAAAATTTCTTCACCATTATGTAACTGTTCTTTTTTGATACAAACATGATGTTGAGATGATGGAAGTTTCATACCATCAAACAAAACCCTTTCTTTTTTCATGAGTAATGTTATCAATTGATGCATTTCATCATCAGACAAAACCCGACAACCAAAATCAAAAAAAGCTCTTGGATAATAGCCCTCTTGTAAAAAAAGCGGCTGATCCAAAAGCTGATCTAAATCTTCTAAAAATTGAGCAAATGAACAATCGTCATTCACTTTCATAACGAGAATACCATTAATTCCTTTGACTTGAATATGATTCATTATTCCACCTCGATCTTCACTTTATTGTAGACCCAATAAATCCCTAATGACAATATGGCATTCACCAGCAATGTTGGTAAAAGTTGCATTGTTACAAATGATAACATGGGATATCTTGTAATATTGGTAATCCACATCAACCAATATATAACAGATTCCTGTGCGAATATTGTCAAAACACAATAAATGACAGTTTCCATAAGATTAAGTGTGTCTAATTTAAAAAGATAAGATCGAATAAAAACGATTAAACAATAAATAAGGATATATATAGCTAAAGAATTCGCATATACAACTGAATAGTAAACACTGCAAATAGCAGCAAAGAAATATCTTTCAGCAACACCATCAATCGTTCTGACAAGCAATGCAAACATCATTAATCCCAAACAAGGTGTCACTGTTATGCCAGTCTTTGTAAAATTATAAGGTAAAAAGAAATGAATAGTACTGTCAACAATGAAGCAACAAAAAACAACTAAAAAACATTTGACAAGATAACTCTCTTGAACGCGTTTTCTCATTCTTCATTCACCCTTTGGACAACTGCTACAGCATTTAAAGAATCAAAATCTACGCTTGGTGTCACTTCACAGACTGATGTCGTTGCATCATCACCAGCTGTATAGCTATCTACTGTTCCAATCAAGATACCTCTAGGGCTCTTTCCTTCACCACCAAGCCCACTGGTTACAACTTGAGATCCTTTTTCAATTCTTTCTACATCACTTAATAATGTAATTGTATATTTATGACTATTGATATCATAACGATTTAATAAACCATAATATTCATTATCACCACTCATAATCATAACTGGTAATTGTGATTTTGCATTTTCACTTGAAAGTAAAGATACAGTAGAAGAAATTTCACTGACATTTGTTACTGTTCCAATCATTCCTTGAGCATTCACAACAGCCATTCCTTCTTGAATACCAGAAATCCTTCCCAGATTGATTGTTACCTGGTTACTCCAATTTTCTGCATCTCTAGAGATAACATTTGTATATTTCACCTGATACTCTGTAGGTAAATAATTCATCTCCATCATTTCTTTTAAATCATTTAATTCATTCGTTAAAACTTCATTCATTGCACTTTCTCTAGCTAAATTATCCAATTGTTCCTTAAGTTTTGCATTTTCTTCATATACATCTTTAAGATCATTATATTCATCAAATAAACCTGTCACATATTGAACAGGTGCTTTAATCACATAATACTCAAGATTAGCGATTGTGTCTCTAAATATAATTTCAAGTCCAGAAGCTGAACGACTTGTTATTAGTGTAACGACAGAAAAAAAGACGAGAACAACAGTAATAATAACAATTCTTCTTTTTTGTTTTGACCATTTATTGCCTTTTCTATACAAAGATACCACCTCATCATTCATTCATTATAATATCTCTATATAAAAAAAGCAATTCATAAAAAACAATTTATCAAATTCCTATATTTTCACATCTTGCTGACTTTCAAACAACTGGTTAGCTTCAATGCTATAAAATTGATTCCATCCAATAATAATATGATCTATCACTTCTATATCCATCATTTTTCCTAATTCCTTGAATTGATTCGTCATGCAAATATCTTCATGGCTCGGTCTAGCATCACCACTGGGATGATTATGAACCAAAACAATCTTCGCACTATTTACAGCAATCGCTTCCTTAAAAACTTCTCTTGGTGTTACAACACTCATATTTAAAGATCCGATAAATATTGTTTTTTCTTTAAGAACTCTATTTTTATTATCTAAGCAAAGAACCAAAAAATGTTCCTGTTTCAAAAACATCAATTGATTATGTACTCTTTCAAAAATATCATATGGATTCAAAAGCGACTTTTCCAACGTAGATATATTTTTCAATCTTTTCGCAATTTCAATAATACTTAACAATTCAATAGCTTTAGCTTGTTTGATTCCTTTTAAAGCTGTTAAATCTGCATAAGTTACAGTGGAAAGAGCTGAAAAACCACCTATTTCCTTTAAGAGTCGCTGTGCTAATTCCAAAACAGATTCCTGCTTATATCCCGTACGTAAAATCAAAGCAATCAATTCAACATTACTTAATGTCTCAATTCCAAAAGCAATCGCTTTTTCTCTTGGATTTTCTTCCAATGGCAAATCTTTAATCATGAAATTCCTCCATCCGATAATGATTTTAATAACATCTCATTCGTTGTAGATGTTGATACAGTATAAGTTTTCATGATACCTTTAACCTGAGTAGCATGTTTTTCAATTTCATCTTTTGATTGTGTTATCATTGAAAGCACATAATATTGATTATCCTTTTGATAAGTATATCCTTCTATTCCCATTTCTTTTAATTCAGCTATTTTATTATCCTTATTGCTTTCTTCTTTATAAATACCAACTTGATATACATAGACTGTTTTTTGTCCTAAAGAACATCCATATGTAAATAACAACATAAAAACTACTGAAGATATTAATGACAACAAAACAATTTTCCATTCAAACTTCATATTCATCCCCTCCTATGTTTATTGTATGTTTCATTAATAAAAATATGAAAGGCAAAATTGCCTTTCATAACTAATCACGCCATTCAATACTGATGAGTCTTGGTATCGAAATTCTTCCCTTTTTTGATTTAATAAGTTTATAAGCTGCAGCACCTAAAATCAAATAAAGTAAAGCTGTCGCAATTAAACCTCCACCCTGAATTTCACATTGTTGTTGTAATGTTAATTCTTTCATGTTGATCCTTCCTTTCATCAGTAGCCCTTCATCTATTATATACGCAATTTTTTATCATTTTTCTTCTCAAAACAGCAAAAAAATAAAAAAACTTTTTTATAAAAGAAAATATAAGGAAGATTCATATTTTATGATTAGATGTTGAAATTATTTTAAAATATATTTTTTCTAACTAAAAAAATAATATATCTTAATTTCAATAGGTCATATTTATTATGCGAGCTACAATATTTCGATTATTATCAAAAAAATCACTATTAATTTTAAACGATAAGGATATCCTATTTTTCTACTTTATAATAAGTTATTATCTTATCCCCTATTTTTAGATGTTATATCATGATTTATTATTTTTCTTTTTATGACAGAGGTTAGGTGGTGCTGTATAAAATATTTTTAGATGTATAAATTTTATATTTATAAAATAAATAGAAATTAGCATTATAAGTTATACTTTTATATTCTATAGATTTTTATAAAACATAAAAAATTAATCTTAAGATTGAAAACACATGTTTTCCTTTATTATACACTTAAAATTATCTATGCAAAGAATATTTTCAAGTATCAAAAATCACCATTGAAGTGAAATATGATATTTCATCATTTGATTTAATTTAAAATCAATTTATATAAAATATATGAGAAGATCTAAAAAGCTTCTATTGATAAATAAGTAAATAGGATAATTTTCTTAAAAAATTGTATTTTTATATTATTTGTTTAAAATAAAAGAAGATACTACATTTTATGCATAAATATCACTGGAGGAAATGTATGAAAAAACTAATCATTATATCTATAGTACTTATACTCGTTAACATAACATCAGCATACTTTCTCTCTCGTAGAGAAAATTTATATATGAATAATCGAGATGATAATTCTTTTTTCCATGCCAACCAAAAATTTGGTTATGCAGAAGGTTTATCTGATGAAATATATTATCACAGAAATAACAAAGATTTAATCAAAAAAATATTTTTTGGCTGTTCCTTACTTGATTATGAACGTATACATTTTAATGACTATATTTCTATTCATGCATATAACAATGACAACTCATTTCAAGACAGTTTTGCTTTTTGTGAATTTACTTTAAATGGTACTCTTGACAAGAAAGATTTTGATACTTATTTTCAACTTCTTGAAGAATTTAATCAATGTTTTGAAAAAAGGGATATACAAGACTATAAATATATGAGTGATATTGAAATCAAAGATTTTGACTCATCAACAAATACCTACTATTTAGAAGCTAAAGCAACTATCTTTTTTTATCCCGAACTAAAAGAAATGCATCAGGATAAATATAATCTTTGTAACAAGAGTGATATAGAAATTGGTAAAAAACTATATGAATATGATTTTCAACTTTATCAACAAAATATTGATAAAAAAATTAATAAGATTCATAATATTAAATCCATAATCATTTCAATATCAATTGCTTGTTTTTTCATAGTATTTTATTTAAAGTTAAGAAATATAAAACGTCTAATAAAATAATATATATTATATCAACGTGCTCTTTAAAAGTTATACATTGCTTATAATAATCATTCCAAGTATTTCATTCTTATGAATTATTCCTATTTTTCTCTTATTATACTGGTATTACTTAAAAAATATCTATCCTTATAGTATATTTTAAAAACCAACTTAAACTGAGCGATGATAATATCTTATCAACTTAGAGAATAATAACCAAGTTTATTTTTGATTGCAAGAAAAACTCACCTTTTATTGAATTTGTTTAAATTGAAAAAATATTATATATGAATATACAAAAAACGGCCTAACTGCTTAGGTCGTTTCGTTGGTACAACATAATAATTTTAATTTTTTTCAAAATCATAATATCAAATTCTAAATAATGACCAATTTTTTTTACATAGTATCCATCTTTTCTTTCATTGTCTTATACTTAGATTGATAATCTTCTAATTTTTTTCTTTCTTGTTCAACTTTTTGTTGTGGTGCTTTTTGAACAAAATTTGGATTAGAAAGCATTGATTCACAACGTTTAATTTCATTTTCTAATTTTTGAAGCTCTGCTTCCATTTTTTTCTTTTCTGCTTCTAAGTCTACATAATCACCAAGTTCAATAATTAAAGCATTACCACCTTTAATCATTTCAGTCGCAACATTTGAAGATGTTTCAACATTATATCCAAAACAACGTGCATGACATAACTTATAAATATAAGGTGAAAGATTCTCTAATAAGTTTTCTAATTGGTTATTCTGTGTTTGAATTGAATAAGCAATTTCAATGGCATTTTTAATGACATATTGTGCTCTTAAATTTCTAATACCTTTGATAATATCAATTAAATATACAAATTGATCTTGAATTGTTTCGTTTGTAAACTGAGGTTCTACCTGAGGCCACTTTGCAATACAAATAGACTCTGCCATATGAGGGATAGATTGATAAATCTCTTCAGTCACAAAAGGCATAAATGGATGCAACAATCTTACAATTGCATTTAAGACATAAACCAATGTATTTTGTGTTGCTTGTTTTTCCATTTCATTATCACTATGAAGATGCACTTTTGATAACTCAATATACCAAGAACAAAAATCATCCCAAATGAAATTATAAAGTTCACTACCTACATTGACAAATTCAAATTTATCCATATTTTCATCAACAGATGCAATCACTTCATTTAAACGATTTAAAATCCATTGATCAGCTAGATTCAAATGATCAAAGTTTAAATTTTCATATGACATATCTTCATCTATATTCATTAAAACAAATCTTGCGGAATTCCATATTTTATTAATAAAATTCCAAGCAGCATCTAATTTTTCAGGAATATATCTCAAATCCATACCAGGAGCAGAATTTGTTGTCAAGAAGAATCTTAAAGTATCAGCTCCATATTGATCAATAACATCCATAGGATCTACACCATTACCTAAAGATTTAGACATTTTTCTTCCTTGTTCATCACGAATCAAACCATGAATAAGAACATCTTTAAATGGTCTTTGACCTGTAAATTCTAATGACTGGAATATCATACGAGATACCCAGAAAAAGATAATATCATAACCTGTTACCAATGTATCAGTTGGGAAATAACGTTGATAGAGTTCACTATCCTTATTTGGCCAACCCATTGTAGAAAATGGCCATAAAGCACTTGAAAACCATGTATCAAGAACATCTTCATCCTGTTTCCAGTTTTCGATATCTGCAGGTGGATTTTTACCAACATAGATTTCACCAGTTTCTTTATGATACCAGGCAGGAATTTGATGTCCCCACCATAATTGACGTGAAATACACCAATCTTCAATATTTTCCATCCATTGTTTAAATGTTTTTTCAAAACGTGGTGGCACAAAATTAACTTTTGAATCTCTTAATTGATTGTCCAAAGCTGCCTGTGCTAAAGGTTTCATCTTGACAAACCATTGTTTTGATAAATATGGTTCAACAATGGCATTACTACGTTCAGAGTGTCCAACCTGATGCATATGTTTTTCAATATGGTCAACAACGCCCCTTGCTTCAAAATCTTTGACCAATGCCTCACGACAAGCAAAACGATCCATTCCCTGGTATTCACCACATAGCTCATTCATTGTTCCATCATCATTCATACATTTAGGCATAGCTAAATGATATTTTTTTGCTAATGCAAAGTCATTTGGATCATGAGCTGGTGTACATTTCATAACAGCAGTTCCAAAACTCATATCAATATAACTATCAGCCATAATCGGTAATGATTCACCATTGGCCGGATTAATAGCATGTTTTCCAACCAAATGCTGATATCTTTCATCATCTGGATGAACGAAAATCGCCTGGTCAGCAAACATTGTTTCAGGACGTGTTGTCGCAATAACCAAGTTTTCTCCAGTTTCAACAACTTCATAATTGAAATAATACATATGTCCTTCGATTTCTTTATGAATAACTTCAATATTTGATAAAGCCGTACGTTGTACTGGATCCCAGTTAATAATACGTTCTCCTTGATAAATATATCCTTTTTCATATAATGTCACAAAAACAGTCTTAACAGCTTCACTTAATCCTTCATCTAAAGTAAAACGTTCTTTCGTATAATCAAGTGAAAGACCTAATTTTTCCCATTGACTACGAATAATAGAAGCATATTCTTCTTTCCATGACCATGCTTTTTCCAAAAACTTTTCTCTTCCTAAATCATAACGAGAAATACCTTCTTCTCTTAAACGTGCTTCAACTTTAGCTTGTGTTGCAATACCAGCATGATCCATACCTGGTAGCCATAATGCATCATAACCTTGCATTCTCTTATAACGAATAATCATATCTTGAAGCGTTGTATCCCATGCATGTCCTAAATGCAACTTTCCAGTAACATTAGGTGGTGGAATGACAATACTATAAGGTTTTTTAGATGTATCACCAGCCTCAAAATAATGATGATCCAACCAATTTTTGTATTTCCCTTCTTCTACACTTTTATGATCATACTTCGTCGCTAACTCTTTCTTCATCACTTTCATCCCCCTCATGAATTTCTTCTGGAATATCCGTATCATAGAAATCCTCTTTATGTTCTAATACAAATTGAGTCAGTTTTTCAGGTAAGTTTGTTGTACTGACAAGCGTTACAAACTCATTAGTAAAATCAGAAAAATTATAACGTGAATAATCTCCCATTTCTGGATCGTCTTCATTGTCATCTTCATCATTTTCAATAATCTCAGCAAAACGTCTTGCTGCTTTCATTAAATCCGCAATCTCATGAGCACCTACCTTTTCAAAAATATCTACAATCATTGGTACATAAGGTTGACTTGCTGGACTTAAAAAGAAACTATGTAATGAAGCATTCTTTCCTTCCAAAGATGAACTGACCATATAAATTCCATAAACAGTTTTTTCACTATCATTCATGTTTTCAAAATAATGGTCAAAATCATCATTTTCTTTTCTCATACAATGAAATAAAGCAGCTGCTGTTACGTCATCTCTTGGACAAGAATCCAAAGTCCCTGGTTTTAAATAACTATATTTTTCTTTTTTTACTTCGTATTCCATCATTGCCTCTTTACGTTTTGTTTGCATCTCTTTCACTCTTTTTCTAAAGAAAAAACCTAAGAAACATAATGCAGCAATAAATAAAATCCATACAATCATATTTGCATCCACAATTTTCTCCTCCTTCAAAAAAAAAGAGATTTCAACCCAAAGGACGAAATCTCGTGGTACCACCTTTTTTTATTATCCGTAGATAACCTCTAAACTTTAACGCAGTTATACGTGTTCACTTACTCGAATTTTCAGAAAACAAACTCCAAGGCTACCTTCCATTTCTTCTTCTATCTCTTCACACCAACCAGAGATTCTCTTTAAGAATACAAAATGTACTCCTCCTCTTCAACGTTTCTTCTATTCTAACAAACCTTGCATTCAAAGTCAATTATAACTGAGAAATAAAATTCTGTATTGAATCTAAATAATATAATAAACGTGATATTTTAATAATATTATCAATTTCATCATGTTCTAGTTGTATAATTGGTACAATATTCATTAAACAGCATAATAAGAGCTTTTCATCTTCTCTTAATTCAAACTTCTTGATATAGCATTGACTGAAACAGTCCAAATCAAATAATATATCTGGTATTCTTTGATACATATCAAATATATCATAAATAGGTAAATCAATACACATATAATCTAAAGATAAAAGACATTTCTCTTTTAAATAAATATGCTGATAATCAAAATTTTTATAAGTCAGACAAACACGAATGGAATGATGTCCATTAACAATATCCATATATTGCGATAAATATTGTTGAGCACAACATAATGCATGATAAATACGATAATAGTTCATAACTAGTAACCATTGACTTGGTGAACGATAGATTTCATTTTCATAGTTTCTCATCATTTGCTCATAATAAGATAATCTTTCATGAATAATTTTCAGTATATCATTTTTTAATGTTTCATAATATTGTTGATTCACTTTCATATCATAACAACTATGTGAATGTAAATATGCCAGTGTTTCAAAATAAAATTTAATTTTGAGTTCTTTCAAAAAAGAAGAACCACTATCCATAAACGGCATCAAATAAACATATTGATGCTGATATGGTGTTAAATATTGCTGATTTTGATTACGAATAATTTTCACAAAATGATGTAAACTCAAGGTTTCAATATATTCATACATTGTTTGTAATGATTTTTGTGACGTAATTTTCGCTACAAAAATACCTTCTTGACATTTCATCTTATAAACATGAGAACTTAATTTTATTTCACCAATGACATGAATATCGTAGTTTTCTAATAAAAAGGCTTTCATAACATATAAGGAACAATCACAATAGTTCCTGTTGTTAAAGAACGATCATGATTATAATCTTTTAAAGCATACTCATCGATTTGATATCGTTTTGCTATGGTTTCATAACTGTCACCATCTTGGACAACATAGAAATAGTAAACACCGAGATCCTCATCGTCATGATCGTCTGAAAACGAAGTATCTATTGTTTGTGGTTCAGATAATTGATTTATTTTTTCTGAATTCACTGCTTCAGATATAACCGGTGTTTCATTAGTCACCTTTTCTTCCTCGCGCAAAAGCTTTTCAATCTCTTCTACTGCATCTGTCTCTTCACGAAGATTCTTTTCAGTTGCTTCTATAACACGGTCTTCATCATCTTGTACTCCATATACGAAAGCCTGTATGATTAAAGAAAGATTTCCATCTATTAAATGATAGTCAAAATCTTCAACCTTGACATGAAAGTCTCTTTTATCAGTAATCTTTTCAAACAAAGCAAATATATCCAAGTCAATAGATTCATGAAATTGTTGTTTTTTTTCAAAATCTTTGTACTCACCATTAATCATAATACTCCCTACCGCACGCATTCCTTGTGACTCCATTTTATAGCTAATTGATTCATCGACAGATATAGAAATCAATTCATGAAGTTGATGATTCAAATCAACAGTTTTCTTAAAAAATATTTTTTGCATACAACCCCTCCTAACAAACTGTATGCCAAAAGGAGAAGAATATGAATAAAAAATTAGTAACAGCTCATACATTTATCATATTCCTTATTTCTATCTTAAACGAAAAAATGAGCTATCCTTCGATAACTCATTTAACTTTTTAAATCCATCTATTTATTGACCATGAATAATATTTAAAGCCTGTTTTAAAACAGAATTTCCATTCATCATACCATAATCTCTCATATCTATATGAGCAACAGGTACTCCTGGAGCTTCTGATTCAATCTTTTTTTGTGCATAACGAACTTGTGGTCCTAATAAAATGATATCAGCCTTATCTGCATTAGCTTTCACTTCATTAGCACCTACCGCCCATATCTGAGCATCAATACCTTGTTCTGATGCGGCTTTCTTCATTTTTTCAACTAACAGGCTTGTAGACATACCTGAGGCACAACATAACATAATATGTACCATAATTCTTCCCCTCCTTGCATCTATTATACAAGAAACAAAAGAATTTGTTAAGAAGCGTTATTTTCTAAATCGCAAAGTTTTAAAATATTTTGCCATAATTCATCAACGCCTTTATTTTTTAAGCTTGAAAAACGTACAAACATATCTCCTTTTTGAAAATCTAAAGTTTCTTTAATACGTCTTTCATTCTTTTTCAAATCATTGCGTTTTAATTTATCTTCTTTTGTTGCAACAACAATCACTGGAATTTCATAATACTTCGCATATTGATACATTTGAATATCATCATGTGTAGGTTTATGACGATAATCCACTATCAAAATCAATCCCTTAAGTAAATCACGTTCTTTAAGATATGTATCAATCATTGTCGCAAAGTTTTCTTTGATTGCATCACTTACCTTTGCATAACCATAGCCAGGAACATCCACTAAACATAATTCATTGTTAATGTTGAAAAAATTTAAAGTACGTGTTTTACCAGGTGTGCCGGATACCTTAGCTAATTTCTGACGACCTGTTAAAGTGTTGATAAGACTAGACTTACCAACGTTACTACGTCCAGCTAAACATATTTCAGGTAAGTGATGATCTGGCCATTGTGATTTCCATGCAGCACAAAGCATGAATTCGGCTTTATTGACTTTATACATAGGATCTCCTTTCAAAAAAACTGCTGATTATTATCAACAGTTTTTATTGTTTAACCAAAGCATTTTCTAAAACAGTGTCGATATTATCAGCCAAAATAATATTCAAATCATTTTGAACTGATTGAGGAATATCATCAATATCTTTTTCATTATCCTTAGGAATGATAATTGTACGAATACCACTACGATGAGCAGAAATAGATTTTTCTTTCAATCCACCAATTGGTAAAACCTGTCCACGTAAAGTAATTTCACCCGTCATAGCAACATCATCACGAACTGGACGATTACTAAATGCGGATAAAATAGCTGTTGTTAAAGTGACTCCAGCACTTGGTCCATCTTTTTTAACAGCTCCTTCTGGAACATGAATATGAATATCCTGTTTATCAAAAGCAATATTTTCCAAACCATACTTTTGAGAATTTGCTTTCATATAATCCAATGCTATAGAAGCTGATTCTTTCATAACATCACCAAGCTGTCCAGTAATAATAAATTTACCACTTCCAGCAAAATGATTGACTTCAATTGGTAAAATATCTCCACCATATTGTGTATATGCCATACCAGTCACAACACCAACTTGTGGTTTATCTAATTTCTTTGTATGTTCAAATGGTGCTTTACCAAGATATTCTTCTAAATCTTCAACATTTAATGTTAATTTTAAACTTGAATCTTTTAAGATTTTTAAAACGGCTTTACGACAAATCTTTGCGATTAATCTTTCAAGCTGACGAACTCCTGCTTCACGCGTATAATGACGAATAACGTACATTAAAGCATCATCAGTTAATGATAACTGTTCTTCATTTAAACCATGAGCTTTTAATTCCTTTTTCAACAAATGTCTTTTTGCAATTTCCAATTTTTCCTGTTCAGTATATGAAGAAATTTCAATAATTTCTAATCTGTCTCTTAAAGGATCAGGGATACTTCCTAAATCATTAGCAGTTGCAATAAATAAGACTTTTGATAAATCATAAGGTTCTTCTAAGTAGTTATCAGAGAAGAATTGGTTTTGTTCTGGATCTAACACTTCCAACATTGCACTTGTTGGATCACCTTTATAATCACTAGACATCTTATCAATTTCATCTAACAGGAATACTGGATTGATAACACCAGCTTTCTTCATTCCTTGAATGATTCTTCCTGGCATAGATCCAAGATATGTTCTACGATGTCCTCTGATTTCAGCTTCGTCTCTTACACCACCTAAAGAGGCCTTTACGAATTTTCTACCTAAAGCTCTTGCGATAGATTTAGAAATAGAAGTTTTACCTACTCCTGGTGGACCTACTAAACATATGATTGGAGCATTTAAAGATTGTGTCATTTGCTTAACAGCTAAATGTTCAACAATTCTTTCCTTTGGTTTTTCTAATCCAAAATGATCTTCATCAAGAATTCTTTCCACTTCATTGATATCCTGAGTATCTTCTGTTTCCTGATACCAAGGTGTTTTCATAACCCAATCAATGTATGTTCTGACAACGTTAGCTTCTGAAGAAGCTGCAGGCATCATATCATATCTTCTTAATTCTTCTTCAATTTTATCTTTAATATGTTGAGGATATGGTTTTGACTGAATTTCTTCACGAATATAATCCGTATCATCTTCTTTATTAGGTGTATCACCTAATTCTTCTTTAATAGCACGTAATTTTTCTCTTAAATAATATTCTTTTTGGTTTTCATCAATGCTTTCTTTCACTTTTACATTGATTTTTTCTTCAATTTCATTAATAACTTTTTCTTCTTCCATGCTACCAAGAACTAACAATAAACGTTTATTAATATCACATTCTGCAAGAATAGCCTGTTTTGTTGGTAACTCCACATTGATGTACTGACCAATTGTATCAGCCAAAGCACTTGCACTCATTCCTTGTGATAAGCTTGAAAAGACTTCACGTGGAAAAATCTGAAGATTTTTATGCATTGTTTGCATCTGATCTGTTATTTTTCTGACCAAAGCAATTTCTTCAGCACGATCTCCATGAATATCTTCAAGATATTTTGTCTTTGCAAATAGACAACCATTTCTTTCTTCTAAGTTCAAGATTTCAATTCTTTTTTGACCTTCCACCGTCAATTTAATTGTTCCGTGATTATCTCTTTTAATTCTTCTTTTAATCTTACATAAAGTTCCATAGTGATAAACATGGTCAAAATCTGTATTTTCATCGAGTGGATTCTTTTGAGAAATAAAAACAACATTCTCATCAAATTCATTGATACTTGTTTCAATTGCTTTTAAACTGAAACTTCTTCCTACATCTAAAGAAATTTCATGCGAAGGGAAAACAACCATCCCTCTGGTACAAATGACAGGTAAATCAACGACAATATCTAATTCATCCATAATTCATGACCTCCTTTATGTTTTCATTATTATATATAATAATGAGTCACTTGTCTATTCATTTGATTTAATAAAACAAGACGCTTGAAGCGTCTTATTTCACATTATCTTTAATCAATTGAACAGCTTTACGTGTTGCTAAATCATTTTTAATTTGTACTTGCTGTCCTTCGAAGAGTTTTTTCACTTCATCAAATTCTCTTCCATAATAACTTGCAATTTCTTTGATTTCTTCATCTACTTCTTCATCGCTAACTTCAATATTTTCTACTTTAACAATTTCAGATAAAATCAAATTGAATTTGACACGTTTTTCAGCTTGTTCTCTCATTTCTGCCTTCATATCATCAAGAGTTTTTCCAGTTAATTGTTGGAATAAATCTAAAGTTAAACCTTGTTGAGATAAATTTTGTTCAACTTCTCTAATCATTTGTTGAAGTTCAGTTTCAATCATTGCATCAGGAACTTCAAGTGGTGTATTTTCAATAACAGCATTGAAAATATCATCACTAAATTTAGCTTCAGCTTCATTTTGTTTTCTATTTCTAATTTGTTCTTTTGTATAAGTTTCTAAATCAGCCAATGTTTCAATTCCATCAACATTAATATCTTTAGCTAATTCATCATCAATTTCAGGTAAAACTTTTGATTTGATTTCATGAACTTTCACTTTGAAAGTTGCTTTTTGACCAGCTAAATCAGCAACTTGGTAATTTTCTGGGAAAGTGACTTCAATTTCTTTTTCTTCACCTACACCCATACCAATTAATTGTTCTTCAAATCCAGGAATAAATGATCCTGAACCAATTTCTAAAGGATGGTTTTCTCCTTTTCCACCTTCGAAAGCGACACCATCTTTAAATCCTTCGAAATCGATAACTGCTGTATCTCCGTTTTCTACTTTGCCATCTTCTTTAATGACTAATTCAGCAAATTGATTTTGATAATTCTTTAATTCTGCTTCAATTTCTTTTTTTGTGACCTTAACTTGTGCTTTTTTTACATCTAAACCTTTATATTGTCCTAATTCAACAGTTGGTGCAACTGGAGCATTAACTGTTAATTTTAATACATCTTCAGAAATTTCATCAATTTTCACTTCTGGTTGTCCAACTGGATGGATATCATTATCCAATAAAATACCAGAATAGTTTTTCTGTAAGATCATATCAGTTGCTTCTTCAAGAATAGCTCCTTTTCCAAGTCTAGCCTTAACCATTTGTTTAGGAACATGACCTTTTCTAAATCCATCAATTCTTACTTGTTTTGCTAATTTGTTTAATGCTTTTTCTTGAGCATCTTTCCATTCTTCTGTTGTAAAAGTCACTTTGACTTCCATCATAGATTTTTCAAGTTTGTTACAAACTGTTTCCATTTATACTTCCTCCATTATTTCAACACGCTTATTATACATGAAACAATCTCATAATGCAACTATTTTAACACTCAACTTGTTTGAGTGCTAAAATTTGTTCTTCAATTGCTTCTAAATCACAATAATATAAAATTTCTAATTCTGACAAGTCAATATCTATAGAAAGTAATGTGGCGACATAATAATGTATTGCTGCCGCAAAAACATTATAATCCATTTCATCTATTTCTTTTGGATAAAATGCATAGAGTAAATATTCAAGATATTCTTGACATTGTTCCAATAAAGATGGGTTCTCATTCTCCAAAGCATTTTCCAGATACCTTAAAATACCCTCATATTGCATTTGCTCAAGAACCATAGGCATATAGCTTGGATTCAACGGATAAATCTCTCCAAATTTTTCAACCTCCATCTCTTCATCAACTTGTTGATCAATCATAATTTCAATCAATAAAGTTTTAGCAAAGAAATGTCTTTGAGGATCAATCAAATATCTTTTGACAGTTGGAATAATCATACGAATATTTAATTGCTGTAACTGATCTAAAGCCATATACAATAAATCTTCATTGCATTCCTTCTTATTTAAAAGCTGATCAATTTCTTCAATTGAAAAAATCTGGTTCTTGCTTTCCACTTCATAGCGCGCCTCTTGCTTTTCTAATAGGATTTCATCATATGCTGTGTTAAATAGATTTTCATATTGATATGGAATGTATGGCATCGATAATTCTTCTATCAACAAATCAATAGCTTCTTCAAATTCTCCTAATTCTTTTAAAGCAACAATATACATTGAAACAACATCATAGTATGTTGATTGAGCCATTGCTTTTGCCCTCATACCTTCTTGTTTTGCCTTTTGATATTCACCAAGTCCTATAAGACAGACAAGCCTTAAGTATCTTGTTTTCTCATCATTCATATCACGCAAACTATCCAAAGCCTGAAGATATTCACCACTTTCAATTAATTCTTCAACCATTTTTTCACCTCTTTTGACTTGTACGAGTTATTCTATCAAAGTTCATTCATTTAAGCAAATAAAACTAAAATTTTTTTCTTTAAAAAACTGTTATACATTTTTTGTATAACAGTTGGACTTTATTCGTCTCCAAAACAAACACCAATAGCTTTAGCAGCACGAACCAATTCACCATTTGGATCAACACGTTTCTGTTTTCCAAATTTAGCATCCCCAATCACTTCTTCTAATGAAGTATAATCCATTTCTTCTCCATGAAGAGTGACAACATTTCCAAATAGACCTTGATCAATCAATTCACATGCTTTGACACCAAAACGAATTGATAAGATACGATCATAAGGGCTAATGTCTCCACCACGGATAATATGTCCAGGATTGACAGAACGAACTTCATGATTTGGAATGACTTTTTCTAAATCATCAGCAACCTTTGCTGCTAATCCACTATATCGAACAGGATCTGGTGAATCTTCAACGATTTTACCAATAACCTTTGTTCCATCGGCATATTTAGCACCTTCAGCCACAGCAATAACTGTATAAGGCAATCCTTGTTCATCACGTTTAGCAATGTGTTTAGCAATATTTTCAATTGTAAATGGAATTTCTGGAATCAAACATACACCTGCATTTCCAGCTAAACCAGAATATAAAGCAATCCATCCTGCATCTCTACCCATTAATTCACAGCAGATAACACGATGATGAGATTTCGCAGTTGTCTGTAAACGATCAATAAACTCTGTTCCCACACTCATTGCACTAATAAAGCCATAAGTTAAATCGGTACTTGATAAATCATTATCCATTGTTTTTGGAACACCAATGACATTGACACCTTTTCTTGAAAAATCTCTGGCACTTGTTAAAGTTCCATCGCCACCTAAAACGACTAAAACATCAACACCAGCTTTCTTAAGATTTTCAACACCTACATCACTGACATCTTTTTTAACTTTTCCACCTTTTCCATCATCAACTAAATAATCAAAAAGGTTATCTTTATTAGAACTATACAAAATAGTTCCGCCCTCTTTATAAATGTTTTCTACTTTTTCTTCTGTTAATTCAATATAATTATTGTTATATAAACCACGATATCCATAAACATAACCGATAACTTCCCAACCATATTTACGAATAGCTGTTTTTGTAATTGTTCTAATAACTGCATTCAATCCAGGACAATCTCCTCCTCCTGAAAGTAATGCGATTCTTTTGACTTCCTTTTCCATATCCATTATCCTCCACAATCAATTTCCATTTCTCATTATAATAAAAATCGAACAAGAAAACAACATAAAATGTATCCGTTTACAATATTTTTTTACAAAAATTATAAATTAAAAACAATTATTTTTTTAGTAAATAATCTTTAATACGGCATACAGGAAGACCTATGACATTATCTTTATCACCAACAATATGATCAACAAAAACTTCTGCTGCACCTTGAATCCCATATGCACCTGCTTTACCTTCCCATTCATTTGAATCCAAATATGCTTCAATCATATCAGTGATATCTTTGAAATAAACTTCTGTTTTCTCACAAAAACTTGTTAAAGTATCGGCATCATAAATAGCAACAGCTGTGTAAACATCATGTTTATGATGCGATAAACGATGAAGAATTTGATTGGCTTCTTCTCGACTATGCGCCTTACCAATCACCTGATTTTCAAAATAGACAACAGTATCTGCACCAATAACAATATCTTGAGGATATTTTTGATGAATTGGTGTTGCCTTTTTTATTGCAAGCTGACGTAATCTTTCATCAATAGGTGATGAATCATCTAATGTTTCTTCAATAAAAGAAGCATCAACTATAAAGTCAATGCCTTCTCTTTCCAGCAATTCTTTCCTTCTTGGAGAAGTGCTAGCTAATATTATCTTTTTATGCATGTTCCTTTTTTTCTTCTTTATGTATTGGTTTAGGTAATAATGCTTTTCGAGAAACATTAACACCTTTATCAGTAATTTTTGTGACCTTTACTTTAATGATATCACCTATTTTTAATACATCAGATGCCTTATTGATGCGTTCATGAGCAATGTCTCCAACATGCAAGAAACCATTTGTTCCTTCAAAAAGTTCAACAAATGCATATTTATCTTCTACACGAACAACTTTTCCATCATAAATTTCACCAACTTCAGCTCTTCTTACAATATTTTCAATTAATTTTGCTGCAGTTTCAATAGCTTCTTGGTCATGATGATAAATTGTCACACGTCCATCCTGTTCAATGTCAATCTTAACATCATTTGATTTTTCAATGATTTCATTGATTGTTTTTCCACCTGTTCCAATAACATCTTTAATTTGATCAGGTTCAATCTTCATCATATAAACTTTAGGTGCATAAGGGCTTAAATGATCTCTAGGTTCACTAATAGCATTCATCATACATTCCATGATTTGTTGACGACCAACTTTCGCCTGTGCTAAAGCTTCCTGTAATATTTCTTTAGTTATACCGTCAATTTTAATATCCATCTGTAAAGCGCAGATACCATTTTTTGTTCCAGCAACCTTAAAATCCATATCACCTAAATGATCTTCCATACCTTGGATATCTGTTAAGATTGTATAATCGTCACCTTTTTTGACTAACCCCATGGCAACTCCACTCACTGGATTACTAATAGGAACGCCAGCAGCCATTAAGGCCATAGATGAAGCACAAATTGAAGCTTGTGATGAAGAACCATTAGATTCTAAAACTTCAGAAACGACACGAATTGTATATGGAAACTCTTCTTCACTTGGAATGACTTGAGCCAAAGCTCTTTCACCTAATGCTCCATGCCCGATTTCACGACGACCTGGAGCACCCATTCTTCCTGTTTCACCAACTGAATAAGGTGGGAAATTATAGTGATGCATAAAACGTTTTTGATCTTCAAGACCAAGGCCATCAATTTTTTGATGTTCTCCCAAAGCTCCTAAAGTACAAACAGAAAGCACTTGTGTTTCACCACGTGTAAATAATGCTGATCCATGAACTCTAGGAAGTAAGTCAACTTGTGCATCCAATGGACGAACTTCATCAATTTTACGTCCATCTGGTCTAATCTTATCTTCTGTAATTAATCTTCTCACTTCATCTTTTTCAAGATCATGTAAAACAATCTTCACCTGTTTAATAACAGCTTCCTGTTCCTTTAAATCAGCATATTCCCTATTTTCAAACAAAGCAACAACTTCTTCATTAATTTGATCGATTGCAGCATATCTTTCTAATTTACCAGGAATAGAAACAGCCTGAATCATTCTTTCTTTTGCTAGTGATTCGACTTCTTCAACAATATTTTGATCCAATTCAAATAATGGTATTTCAATTTTTTCTTTACCATATAAAGCTACAATTTCTTCTTCAAAAGCAATTAACTGTTTAATAGCTTCATGTCCAAACAATAAAGCATTTAACATTGTTTCCTCATCAACTTCTTTAGCGTCAGCTTCAACCATATTAATAGCTTCTTTTGTTCCAGCAACTTCAAGATTAATTAAACTTCTTTCCATCTCTTCAGGACCAGCATTAATTGTAAACTCCCCATCAATAAGTCCAACATTTACCCCAGCAATAGGTCCATTGAATGGAATATCTGATAAACATAATGCCAGTGATGCTCCTAGCATAGCAGCCATTTCTGGTGATGCTTCCTGATCAACAGATAAAACTGTATTGACTACCTGAACTTCATTTCTAAACCCATCTGCAAAAAGTGGTCTAATTGGACGATCAATCATACGTGCTGTTAAAGTTCCATGTTCACTTGGACGCCCTTCTCTCTTTAAAAAACCACCTGGAATTTTTCCTACTGAATATAATTTTTCTTCATATGTAACTGTCAAAGGAAAAAAATCAACATCTTTTGGTTCTTTTCCTGCTACAGCAGTAGATAAAATGACTGTATCATCATATCTAATTAAAACAGAACCATTAGCCTGTTTTGCTAATTCACCTGTTTCAACAGTTATTGTTTTTCCATAAAAATCTAAACTTTTTACATGTTTCGACATATTATATTTTCACCTCGTTTATTATCTTTGTCATTATAGCATATTTTATTATAATAACAAAACATTTCTTTATTTTTTCAAATCTCTTTCATCAAAATATATAGTTGTATAACTATCATTTAAAAAAATCATAGACTTTCACTAACAACCGATAATCTTCTCATATCATTGAGATAAAAAGAAAAGATATTCAAAATGAATATCTCTATCTTCTTAAACCTAATTTGTCAACTAATGCTGTATATCTATCAATATCTTTGTTTTTAAGATATTTTAATAAATCTCTTCTTCTACCGATTTTCTTTAAAAGACCTCTGTTTGAATGATAATCTTTTTTGTGAACTTTAAAGTGTTCATTTAGTTTGTTGATATCAGCAGTTAATACAGCAATCTGTACTTCTGGAGAACCAGTATCTCCTTCTTTAGTTGCATATTCTTTCATAATAGCAGTTTTTTCTTCTTTAGTTAACATTTCCATTTCCTCCTTATTTAAACTTAGCCATGTCCAAGTCATAGGTTGAGGACTCTTATAACCTAGATATAGCCGCATTTGTTATTATAAGGAAAGCTCAAAAAAAGTCAAGTTCTTTATTGATTTTCATAAAAAGAATTTATAGAATATTCCAAAGGAGGATTTTTTATGGAAAAAATTGCATTTATTGGTGTTGGTGTTATGGGTAAACCCATGGTTCTCAATCTTGCCAATGCCGGTTATGATGTCACAATCTATACACGCACAAAAAGTAAAGTTCAAGACTTGTTAGATCAAGGAATCACTTGGAAAGATACTGTTTGTGAATGTATTCAAAATCAGGATATTATTATGACAATGGTTGGCTATCCACAAGATGTTGAAGACATTTATTTTGGTCAAAACGGTATCATCAAAAACGCAAAAAAAGGAGCTATTTTAATAGATTTTACAACATCGTCTCCAAAACTTGCTAAACGCATTTATGAAAATGCAAAAGAAAATCAATTAGAAAGTTTAGATGCCCCAGTATCTGGAGGTGATATTGGAGCTAAAAACGCGACTCTTTCCATTATGGTTGGTGGCGACAAACAAACATTTCAAAAAGTCAAAAGAATATTAGATACCTTGGGCTCAAGTCTCTATGTTGGAACAGCGGGTATGGGTCAGCATACAAAAATGGCCAATCAGATTGTGATTGCAGGTACGATTGCTGGTGTCAGTGAAGCTATCCATTATGCTGAGGTGCATCAATTGGATATGAATATCCTGATGCAATGTATCACAAAAGGCGCCGCTTCAAGCTGGCAGTTAGAACATAATGGGCAGGCGATGATTGATGGACAATTCCAACCAGGATTCTATATTAAACATTTTATTAAAGATATGAAAATTGCCAAAGAAGAAATGGATAATCAAAAGTTACCTGTTTTAAATACCGTTTTACAAATGTATCAAAGTCTTCAGGAAGATGATCTGGGTACGCAGGCTTTGATTCATTATTTTAAAGAAAACTCATGAGGTTTTCTTTTTTTGTATGATCATTAAAGAAATCAATAATAATACAAAACTCATAAAATGCAACAAATCAAAATCTTCGTTTAAAAAGACAAGTGACTCAATATAAGTAAACACAGGATTTAAACCTAAAAAGAAACTTGTCTGAACAGCCCCAATTTGAGCAATTGCTTTCATATATGTCACTTGTATAAAAGCAAAACCAATCCCTGATATCAACAAAAATAAAATCCAATGCCAGATACTTAATGAACTTAATTGTGAAAAAGCTAACTGCCCATCCCACAAGCAATGGATAAATAAAAAAAGAGAACCCATTAATAATTCAAAAAAGATAAAACTGATTCCATTGGAAATATTCCATTTTTGAATCAGAATATTCCCTAAAATATAAAGAATTATTCCAATCAAAAGATAAAAGAAGCCAATTTGGATGGAAAAAAGCTGAAAATGAATTGATAGTAAAAAAGCAAACATTGATAAAAACATGGCTATCCATTCTTTGAATGTATGATGGTTTCTAAAAAAAAGAAAAGATAATAAAAATGTAAGAGATGGAGATAAAGCATTCATAAATGCATTATCTACACCTTTAACTTGATTCATTCCCAAGAAAGTAAAATAGAAATTCAAATAAATTGACAAAAGAGAAATCATTATCAGCTTCTTCTTATTTGGGCATTGAATTGGAATATGATAAAAATAGATATATAAACCTAAAAATAGAAAAGATAGGACTACTCTTAAAAAAGCTAAAAATAAAAAAGGGATATGGGAAAGTAATAATTTCATGACAATAATATTACTTCCCCAAAAGAAACTTGCTAAAAAAAGTTGAAAATAAATGGACATACTACTCACCCTTTCTAGTATGTCCATTTTCATTTATTTCAATCATTATTCATATTGATGTGATTTACCAATAATCTCATGAATATCTTCAATTCCCATTTCATCTAAAATATCATTCATTTCCTGAATAATTTTTGGGCAGGCATAAGGATCCACTAAATTCTGACATCCTACCGCAACTGCGCTAGCACCAGCAATCATCATTTCAATAGCATCCTTACCACTTGCAATACCTCCCATTCCAATAACTGGAATAGAAACAGCTTGACTAACTTGATAAACCATGCGTAAAGCAACTGGGAAAATAGCCGGTCCACTATATCCACCTGTTTTATTCGCAATAATTGGTTTACCAGTACGGATATCAAAACGCATCCCAACCAATGTATTAATCATTGTAATTCCATCAGCACCAGCCGCTTCTACAGCTTTTGCCATTGCCACAATATCTGTTACATTAGGAGATAGTTTGACATAAACAGGTTTTTGACTAACCTCTTTAACAGCACGAGTGACTTGTGCAGCCATATCTGGATTTGTGCCAAATTGAATACCTCCAGCATGTACATTTGGACAAGAAATGTTTAATTCCAATGCTCCAACCATATCATGTGATGATAAACGTTTTGCTGTCTCAACATAATCATCAAGAGCACTCCCACCTATGTTCGCGATAACTTTGTCAGTATATAATGGTCTTAATTTTTCTAATTCTTCATTCATGACTGCATCAACGCCAGGATTTTGTAAACCAATAGCATTCAACATACCACTTGGTCCTTCAGCAATTCTTGGCAAAGGATTTCCATAACGTGGTTCTAAAGTTGTTCCCTTAAGCATCATTGAGCCTAAACAATTAATATCATAAAATTTCGCAAATTCATAACCAAACCCAAAAGTTCCACTTGCAGGAATAACGGGATTTTTCATATCAAGTCCTGGTAAAGAAACACGTAAATTAGCCATTAACAATCACCTCACTAGACATTAATACTGGACCTTCCACACAAATACGTTTATAAGGTTTTGTTTTAACCTTACATGAGCATCCCATACAGGCACCAAAACCACAGCCCATACGCGCTTCAAATGAAAGATAACCATTATCAGGATATTCTAAAACTAATGCATCTAACATTTTTTCTGGTCCACAAGCATAATATTTATCAAACGATAATTGATTTTCTTTTAAAGCATCAATGACTGTCCCTTTTGTTCCAACACTTCCATCCATTGTTGCGATATATGTAGGGCAAATTTTTTCAAATTCTTTATCATAAAATATATCTGTCTGACTATTAAACCCCAAAACCGCCTGAACGCGAACACCTTTTTCTTTTAACGTCTTAGCCAACTTATACATTGGTGGAACTCCAAGACCCCCACCAATCACAACAGCTTCTTTCGCATCAAGATCAATAAAACCATTACCAAGACCCATAAGACAATCTAATGACTCACCAATCTTTTTTTGTGATAAAATTTTTGTTCCTTCTCCTACCACCTTAAAAATCATTGTCATTTGTTTCTGAGTATAGTCACAAATACTCATTGGACGTCGTAAATATGGTTGTAATGAATCATTAATTTTAATATTGATAAATTGTCCAGGAGCTTCAATAAAACTAGCAGCATCTCCTTCTAAAACCATTTCATAAACATCTCTTACAAGTTCTTTTTTAGAAACAATTTTCATCATTCCCTGATAGTTCACCATCTATTTTTCCTCCAATTCCATGAATTTACCATTAATGATATTTGCAAAAATCTTACCATAACATTCAACTCCTAAAAAAGGTGTATTAATTGATTTTGATTGAATGTCTTTTTCTTCAATTGTGAAAGATTGATTTAAATCAAAAATACATAAATTAGCTAAACTTCCTTTTTGAATTTGACAATCCAAATTCAAAACTTGTGCAGGACCAATCGTTAATGCATCAAGCACAGTTTCTAAAGAGACCAGATTTTTTTTGACCAAATAAGTATACAATAATGAAAATGCATGCTGTAAACCAATAATTCCAAATGGTGCTTTATCAATCGTTGTATTTTTTTCTTCTCTGGCATGAGGCGCATGGTCTGTCGCAATAACAGTAATTGTATGATCATTCAATCCCTGAATTAAAGCTTGATGGTCTTCCTGACTTCTTAAAGGAGGATTCATTTTATAATTTGGATGACAATCTTTAATATTATCTTCAGTCAAAATCAGATGATGTGGTGAAGCTTCACCTGAAACAGACAAACCTTCTAAGCGAGCTTGCTTTAATAAAGCAACTGTTTCTTTCGTTGAGATATGGCAAATATGATAACGATTATGATATTGTCTGACAATATCAAGATCTCTTGCAACCTGTTTAAATTCTGAAGCACTGTTAATTCCTACTAAACCATGTTCTTTGGCATAATGTCCCTCATGAATACAACCACCATGTAACTCACTTTCATCTTCACAATGAGCAACAATAATGGAATCAAGATTGCCTGCCAACTGCATTGCTAATTCCATCATCTCATCACTTTGGACACCTTTTCCATCATCAGAAAATCCCAAAACAATATCTTCCTGAACAAGTTTAGCCATATCAACAAGTTTTTGACCCTGTAAATTTTCTGTAATAGCACTATATGTATAAATATTCACATGCCCATCTTGAGCAACACGTTGTTTAAAATCTTCCACAGTTTCTACATCATCCATACATGGTAAAGTATTCGCCATAGCAACAATCGTTCCATAACCACCATATAAAGCACTCAAACTACCTGTTTCAATTGTCTCTTTATGTTCATATCCTGGTTCTCTTAGATGTGTATGAATATCAATAAAATTGTGAGAAACCAGTTTTCCCTGTAAATCAATCACAGGGACATCAGCAGTAATATCACGATCAATATCAACAATATAACCATCTTTGATCAAAAGATCAACATTCTGGAATTGTCCTAAATAATATAAATAAGCATTTTTTAATAAGTAACTATTCATCTTCTAATACCTTATGAAGCATAGCCATTCTTACATAAACACCATTTTGCATTTGTGTAAAAATACGGCTCTTCTCACTTTCCACTAATTCATCTTTAATTTCCACATCTCGATTAATAGGTGCAGGATGCATGATAATGGCAGAATCTTTCATACGTTTATATCTTTCTAAAGACAAGCCATAAATTTGATGATATTTTTCTTTTGAAAAATTTTCATCCCCAATATGTCTTTCATGTTGAACACGAAGCAGCATAACAATGTCCATATCTTCAATGACATCATCAAAATGAACATAATGATAACCTTCCTGCTTATATTCCAATGGTCCAGAAGTATAAACATTCATTCCCAATCTTTGCATAACATGATAGTTTGAATGGGCAACACGTGAGTGAAAAATGTCTCCCACAATCACAACATTCAATCCTTCAAAATGTCCAAATTCTTCTTTAATTGTCATTAAATCTAACAATGACTGTGATGGATGATTGCCTCTACCATCTCCCGCATTTAAAATAGGAACTTTCAAATTTTCTAATTGTTTATAATAGTCTTCTTCTGGATGACGTATAACCAAGGCATCACATCCTATACTTTCAAAAAGTTTACAAGTATCATATAAAGTTTCGCCTTTTTTCAAACTAGAATTGCTTGCTTCAAAATTTTGTGTTCGACATCCCAAATTGCCAGCAGCCATATCAAAACTATAATGTGTTCTTGTTGATGGCTCAAAAAAAAGATTGGCAACAACCTTTTTTTGATGATAATCAATAGTTTTTCCTTTTTTAAAAGCAATTGCTTCATCAATAATATCTTGAATTTGTTCCAAAGATAAATCATTTAAATCTACAATTTTTTTCATATATCCTCCTTATCTGACTCATATCTATACTCTACCTTTATCATATCAAAAGTCATTTTGTTTGACAAATATTCAACTTATCTAATTTCATTTTTAAAGCTTTTTCCACAACATCAGGTACCAAACCTTTTACACTATGCTGATGTGAGGCAATTTCTTTCACTGAAGAAGAAGAAATATAAGAATGATTAGGTCTTGTCATTAAGAAAACCATATCAATGCTATCATCTAAATATTGATTAGAAAAAGCTAATTGCGATTCATATTCAAAATCCATTGTCGCACGTAATCCACGTACTAAAATCTGCGCACCCATTCTTTTGGCATATTTGACAGCCAAATCATCACTTGCGTCTATATAGACATTATCATACTGCTGAGTTACACTTTTTAAAAGTTCCAATCTTTCTTCTAAAGAAAATAATGTTTGTTTTTGAGGATTTATAAATATTGTTACATAGAGCTCATCATACATTTTACTGGCACGCTCTATAATATCTAAGTGTCCATTTGTAACTGGATCAAATGTTCCGGCATAAACTGCTTTCATTATTTCTTCTCCTTATATTCCAATATTTCCATCATTGTTATTCCATAATTTTGAATTTTTTTCAAAACAAAAGGTTCATGAACCTCTATCTTTTCTTCTTTTAAATCTTCAATAACAATCACACAGCCATCATTTAACATCTGGTGCTGATTTAAAAAATCTAATATTTTCTGATGTATCTTCATTCCATAGGGAGGATCTAATAAAACCAAATCAAAACGAATTCCCTCTGTTGAAAAATTAAATAGAGCTTTTGAATAATCTGATTTATAAACATGAACCTGATTTTCAATTTTTAAAAGTTTGACATTTTCCTGTATTGTTGTAAAAGCACGATATTGATGATCTACACTATATAATTCATCCATCCCTCGACTGATGGCTTCAATTCCTAAACCGCCACTACCAGCAAACAAGTCCAAACATACACCACCTTGAAAATACGGGCCAATCATATTAAAAAGATTTTCTTTATTTTTATCAGTTGTCGGTCTTGTACGTTTTGAATCAACGCTTTTCAATTGTCGACTTTTAAATTTTCCAGCAATTACTCTCATTTTCCTACCTCATATTTTCCATCGATTTTGCTTCAAATCAGAACTGATATTCTGAAAAACAATTTCTGTTACTTCTTCTAACATATCATTTAATTGATAATATGCCTGATAATATTTTTGAATATCAGGATTTTGTTTGATTTCTTCTTGAATCTCTTTTAATGACGCCTTTAAATCATCTTGTCCTACATCATGTGAATATTTTTTTATTCTCAAATAATTTTCCATTAAATCCTGATATCTGGACAATAACGCCATTGTATGATTATCATAGAGCTCTTTTTGTGCCTGCTGATAATTTTGAAACTCTGAAGTCTGTATAATAGAGTCAATGAGATTATTAATCATTTCATACATATTTTTCACCTATAATAACATTTCTAACATTTGTAATACTGTTCCTACTTTTTCAATACGATCTGCTAAAGTCAGTTTATTTTCAACTTTATATTGCTGTAAAAGTGTTGGAAACTCCTGTGGATATCGTGAAAGAATCAAATACCACTTAGGATGTAAACGCAAATATTGTCTCATCTCTTCATTAATCATCATACCACTGCCTATTTTGTGATGACGGTTGTTCTTTAACAACAAAAGTACTGACAATATCTAAAATTTTCTGAAGGCCTTCAAAACTTTTAGATAAAGCATCCAAATCCACATTTTTTAAAATATCCAAAATAGCAGTGAAATCATTTTTGTTTTTTTTATATGGTTCCCACATTTTATCATCTTCGCCATATAAAACATAAAATTCATATAATTGTTGCCAAGTATAATGTCCTTTGACAACTTCTTCCCTAATTGCAGGGATTGTTTTTACAAAAGCTTTAAATTCATCTATTTGCATATTCTCACCACTATTAGAATATGCATCATTACTCAATTTGTTCTTTTAAAAGATCTCGATTATATTTTGCAATTATAGATTGAGCAATTCCCAATCCCATCATTGCTGCCAAAGTTGAAGAGCCCCCTGAAGATATTAACAACAAAGGAACTCCTGTCATAGGAATAAATCCAGAAACACCACCAACATTTACAACCAAATGAGTAAAAAAGTACAAACCAACACCATAAAGAATCAGTTTACTTTTTGTATCTTTAATCTGTATCGCATAATGAAACATTTTGTAGATAATAATAAAGTAAGGTATCAAGAATAATAAGAATCCTGCTAACCCCAATTCTTCATAAATAATCGCCACAATAAAGTCATTGTGAGATTCTGGAATATATCCATATTTTTGAGTAGAAGCACCAAATCCCTTTCCAAAGAGACCTCCTGTCGCAAAAGCAATCAATGAGTTTGTCAATTGCCATCCATCACCTTCAATATCACCTAATGGATTCAACCATGTATAGATACGTCCTAACTGATAGGGTTTTAAAATAAATGTTGCACCTAAAACAACCAGAACAATCCCTATTCCCAATAAAATCAAAGCTAATTTTTTATACTTAGTATAATATGGTCGTGGAGTAATAAAAAATAGCATCATACAAATAAAAGCCAGTATTAAAGAACTTCCCATATCTCTTTGTAAAAAGGCACCTATAAAAAAAGCAATAAAAATCATTAAAATGGGTCTAAAGATACAATACCATACTTTCTTCTTCTGTAATCTTTCTTTTTTTGTTTTCGATATATTTCGTGGAATTTGACAATACTCTTCGATTTCTCCGAAATGAAAAGACAGAAAAAGTATCATAATGATTTTCATAAACTCTGCTGGTTGAATACTAAATGAGCCAATACGTATCCATGCATGAGAACCATTTCCATCATCAAAGAATAGACAGAAAACCATCAAAGCCAAACCAATGACATAAAAAATCCAGGTTGTACGATAGGTTACCCAGCTTTTTTTGAAACAACGCGTCAAAAAAATCATCAATCCAAATCCAACAAACACAAATATCGCTTGTCTGATCATATTCATAGAAGCATACATAGCACCCATTTTGGCTGACTGACCTACTGATGCACTTCCAATCATAACAATTCCATAAATAGCAAGAATAACCACACAGAAATATATTGTTTTATCTACACCTCGACTTTTAAATATTTTTTTTAGAAAACTAATCATCGCATGTCAATCCAATCATTTTCCTGTGCTTTTTTAAATACCTGATATATTGAATAATGTGATACTTTCTCAAAAGCTGTATCAATTTGTTTTTGTTCACTTTTAGAGTCAACAACAGATGTATATCGACGATAACAATTCATAAACTCCTCTTTAGAAATGCCTTCTTCATAAGCTTTTTCTACAGCATTATATAATGCCATAACATCTATAATATCTTGTGTATCCCAAAAAGGACTTAATGGATAATCGTACATGTTTTTTCACTTCCTATCTTTTTTCATATTATACATGATATTATTTAAAAATAAAATAAGAATTAGGTAGAAACACTAGCAAATTTGTAAATAAAGAATAGTTTAAAGTGAAAGGAGGGATTTCAATGAACTCTTGTTATAACTATGGAGGATGCGGATGCAATAGTTTTATGCCAACATTTGGATGCAATCCATTTGGATGTGGTGGATGTAACAGCTTCCCTATCATGACAACAAGTTGTGGTGGCTTCGGTTGTGGTAATGGCTGCACATGGTTTGCGATTGTCTTGGTTGTTTTCTTATTATTAATTATCTGTGGCTGCACAAAAATTTGTTAAAAGAGAAAATATGCTAGATTTCTAGCATATTTTTTTTGTTTATGATACAATACTTGGCGAGGTGATTAAAACTATGATTTTAATGAAAGATATTATTGATGATCATCATCCTTTGATTCGTGAAATTTCTAAGCCGGTTGAGATGCCTCTAAGTCAAGAAGATGAACAATTATTACTAGATATGCATGAATTTCTTGTCAATTCACAGGATGAAGAGATGTCTGAAAAATATCAATTAAGACCTGCTGTTGGAATTGCAGCAGTACAGCTTGGCATTTTAAAAAGAATGTGTGCAATCCATGTTCTAACATATGATCAAGACGGAAATATAAAAAAAGCAGATGACTACGCTTTAGTCAATCCAAAAATTGTTTCTTATACTGAAAAACAATCTTATCTGAAAGATGGTGAAGGATGTTTAAGTGTCAATGAAGAAAAGGATGGTTACGTACCAAGACATGCAAAAGTAACAGTTAAAGGATACGATGTTTTAACACATCAAGATGTGACAATTGTAGCAAGAGGATTCTTATCTATCTGTTTGCAACATGAATTAGATCATTTTGATGGCATCCTTTTTTATGATCATTTCAATAAAACCAATCCAAAAGCACCTATTCCAGATGCTATGATTGTTGAATAAAGATTCTATTCAAATAATGAAAAATGCTTTATCTTTTCGATAAAGCATTTTTATTATGTCATTATAACCAGTTCAATCATCAATGATGAGATATATTCAATATTTCCATGAAAAAATTACATTCATGACATTTCTTATAATTCAATTTGATCAAAAGCCTGTTGTAAATCAGCAATTAAATCATCAACATTTTCTAATCCTACAGAAATACGGATTGTTCCCTGTTGAACTCCTCCAGCCAGTCTTTCTTCTTCACTCATTTGGGCATGTGTTGTCGATGCAGGATGTGTTAATAAACTTCTTGAATCCGCAAAATTCGTCACATGAGTAAAAAGTTGAATATGGTTGATAACAGACTTTCCAGCTTCTAATCCACCTTTGACACCAAATGTAAATAATCCCCCAAATCCTCTTGGAAAATACTTTTGACATAATTCATATGATGAATGCCCTTTTAATTCTGCATAGCTAACCCATTCCACTTTTTCATTTTCTTGTAAAAACTGTGCTATTTTTCGAGAATTTTCAACATGCTTATCCATACGTAAAGATAATGTTTCTAATCCAAGTAAAGTCATATAGGCGTTAAATGGAGACATACATCCACCTAAATCACGCAACGTTTTGGCCACTGCTTTTGTACAAAATGCTTGCTGTCCTAAATCTGCATAGACAATATCATGATATGCTTTATCTGGCGTTGTCATTAATGGATATCTTTCATTGTGCCAATCAAAATTTCCACTATCCACAATAATACCACCCATAACATTACCATGTCCAGCTATATATTTTGTGGTAGAATAAACAACCAAATCAGCCCCATGTTCAATTGGCTTAAACAAATATGGTGTAGGTGTTGTATTATCCACGACAAATAAAATACCATAACGATGACATAAAGCACTTATAGCATCAAAATCCAACATATCACCATTAGGATTTCCAACTGATTCAACAAAGACCATTTTTGTCTTTTCATTAATGAGAGCTTCCATTGCAGATAAATCTCTTGGATTGACAAAATGAGAAATAAAGCCCATTCCTCGCATTGTTCCAGATAAAGAACCAATTGTTCCACCGTAAAGATTATTAGCTGCAATAATTTCATCTCCACTTTGACATACAGTCATAATTAACCCCATAATAGCTGCTGTTCCTGATGCAAATGCGACTGCACCAACACCACCATCCAAAGCAGCCATTCTTTGTTGAAGAACATCAACAGTTGGATTGGATAAACGTGAATAAAAATACCCACCTTCTTCCAATGCAAAAATATTCTTCGCCTGATCTGCATCATCAAATGTAAAGGCATTAGATAAATAAATAGGAACTCCTGTTGCCTTCGTTACTGGATCAGGTTTTTGTCCAGCATGAATTTGTAAAGTTTCAAATTGATATTGTTTTGACATAAACATTCCCCCTTTATGAAAGATATTGTAACACATTAAGAATATAAAAAAAAGATAAGAAAAAGCTATCTTCCGATAGCTTAATAGTAATGATTACATATATTGACCATATCCTCAATATAAACACGTCCACCTGATAAAACATCATCATCAAGGTAATGTTTAGATTTTATTGATTTTTTACACGAATATGTTTCACGCATTAATGGTAAATCCTGTTTCAGACAAAGTTGAATGACTTTTTCCATTTCCTTGCTTTTAAAGCAAAACAAATTAAATAAAGCTAAATTGCGAATATGCTTTCTTGAAAGCTGACAAATAAAATTTTCTAACTCTTTATCTTTTAAACAAGGATATTCTTCAAAGCCAATAACAAGTAAATCAATATCTTCTTGAAAACAGAAGTCAGTTATAGGCTTCGCATAGGTACGTGCATATCTTGCCATATCCTCAGCCAGAATTTTTGCATCTTTACAATGTGTTGTATAGACTACCTGAACCTTCATATAACTAACCTCCCTCTTTTTTGCCAG